>JAFSOM010000169.1 GCA_017447005.1 Oscillibacter sp. | reverse complement strand
GATACAGGCGCTGTTGCTTTTCGTTCAGGCTGTCAAACAGTTTCCGGTTCATTTCCGCTCATTCCTTTGCTTTTTCTTTTCATTATACCACATTATCAACCAAAGCCATAGTTGCAAAGATTATTTTTTCGCAAGTCCTTATTTTGTCGCTTTCCACAAAAACCAAACCGGAACACAAGAGACTTTCCGCGAAAAATCTGTTTACAATCACAGTTTATCATGGTAAACTGTCAGCGTATTAAAGGGGCGGAAGTCCCGGTTTTTGGAGGAATCCGTAATGAAAAAGAAAATTCTTGCTCTCTTGCTCGTGTGCGGGTTAATTCTCGCGCTGACGGCCTGCGGCGGCGCTCCCGCCGAAACCAATGACGCCGCCGACGCGCAAAGCTCCGCGAACGCCGACGCGCAGACGCCCGCCGATACCGACGCCCAAGCGCCCGCTGACGCCGACGCCCAAGCGCCCGCCGATACCGACGAGACCGCGCAAGTCCTCGGCGAACCCGACGCCGGAAGCGATACCGCCTACGTACAGCAGAAGGGCAAGCTCGTCGTGGGTATCACGGACTTCGCGCCCATGGACTACAAGGACGACAGCGGCGAATGGATAGGCTTTGACGCGGATATGGCGAAAGCGTTTGCGATTTCTCTGGGCGTAGATGTCGAGTTCATCGAAATCAACTGGGACAATAAGCTCATGGAACTGCAAACCAAGGCCATTGACGCCGTATGGAACGGCATGACGCTGACGGATGAAGTGAAAGCGGGCGCGGGCGTCTCCGACGCGTATTGCCTCAACGGTCAGGTTGTGGTTGTCCCCGCCGAAAAAGCCGAACTTTATCAGAGCGTCGAAAGCCTCGCCGACTTGAGTTTCGCCGTGGAGAACGGCTCCGCCGGCGCCGAACAGCTTGACGCTATCAGCATTCCCTACACCGCCCTTGACACGCAAGCCCGCGCCCTGATGGAAGTCGCCTCCGGCGCGTCCGACGCCTGCGTAATCGACCTGCTCATGGCCGGCGCGATGATTGGCGAGGGCACCAGCTATCCCGATTTGACCTACACCGTACAGTTGAACAGTGAGGAATACGGCGTCGCCTTCCGCAAAGGCTCCGACCTTGTCGACGCGTTCAACGAGTTCTGGGCGGAGGCTTCCGCGTCCGGTCTGGTCATGGAAACCGCCACCGCCTATGGCGTACAGGAATCCGTTATCGTAAAATAATCGCTCCGTCCGCGAACACGAACAGGGGGCCGTTCCGAATGGCCCTCTGTTTTTCTCCATGTTATGAACGGAAAGACATAGGCGTTAAGTGAAATAAAACTTGCCCTCATCCGGCGCTGCGCGCCACCTTCCCCCGTAGACGGGGGAAGGACAGACTTGACAGCGTAATCATTAAAATCTTGCGAATTTTATGACGCTTTTTTCCCTTCCTGTAACGCGCCCGAACGTAAACCAAAGAAAAGAGGGATTCCATGCTTCTGACTGTCACGACAACCCTGCTGGAAGGCTTCGGCATGACGCTGAAACTCTTCTTCCTGACGCTCCTGTTTTCGCTCCCGCTCGGACTGGTCGTCAGTTTCGGCTCCATGAGCAAGTTTACGCCGTTGCGCTACCTCACGCAAACGTTTGTATGGATTATTCGCGGCTCCCCGCTCCTGCTCCAAATCCTGATTGTATTCTACGGCCCCGGCTTACTTTTTCATCTGCCGTTGCTCCCGCGCTTTACCGCCGCGTTACTGTCGTTCGTCATCAACTATTCCTGCTACTTCTCGGAAATTTACCGCGGCGGGATTCAATCCGTTCCGCGGGGACAGTACGAGGCCGGACAGGTTCTCGGCATGACGCCCAGTCAGATTTTTTTCCGTATCACGCTTTTGCAAGTCATTAAGCGTATCATTCCGCCCATGGGAAACGAACTCATCACGCTTGTGAAAGATACCGCCCTTGTGCGCGTCATCGGCGTTTATGAAATCATCTGGACTGGCGAATCCTACACGAAAAAGGGCCTCATCTGGCCTCTGTTCTATACCGGACTGTTTTACCTTATCTTCAACGGCGGCCTGACGATTCTGTTCCGCAAGATTGAGGAAAAACTTGACTATTTCAAATAAGGGGGCGCGGCTTATGTCCGTTACGTCAAATCCGGGAACGTCTCCGGCTCTCGATTCCAATCCCGAAACCGCGTCCGTGCTGGAAGTGCGGAATCTCGAAAAGCATTTTGAACATACGCGGGTGCTGAACGACATCAGCTTTTCCTTGGGACAGGGACAGGCGTTGTCGATTATCGGCTCGTCGGGAAGCGGCAAAACGACGCTCTTACGCTGTCTGAACTTTCTGGAACGTCCCGACAGCGGCTCAATTTCGGTCAAGGGCGAAACGCTCTTCGACGCCGCGAACGCCGCCTCTTACGACGAACGCTCCATACGCGCCAAGCGTCTGCACTTCGGACTGGTCTTTCAGAACTTCAACCTGTTCCCGCAGTACACCGCGCTGGAAAATGTCACGCTGGCGCGGGAACTGCTCTCGAAAAAGAACGGCGGCGAATCCAAGGACGCTATCCGGGAGGCCGGCAAGGAACTGCTCGCGCAAATGGGCCTCGCCGACCGCGCCTCGCATTATCCCCATCAGCTTTCGGGCGGTCAACAGCAACGCGTGGCGATTGCGCGGGCGCTGGCGCTTCACCCCGACATCTTGTGTTTCGACGAACCCACCTCGGCGCTTGACCCGGAATTAACCGGAGAAGTGTTGCGCGTTATCCGGAATCTGGCCGAACAGAAAACCACGATGATTATCGTCACGCATGAAATGGCGTTCGCCCGGGACGTTGCCGACCGCGTGATTTTCATGGACGGCGGCCTGATTGTCGAACAGGGCGACCCCCGGGAAGTCATTGACCACCCCAAGGAAGAGCGCACCCGGCGATTTTTGGCGAATTACGCGAAAAATTAACCGCTTTCCTGTCAAATCTGTCCTGCAAATTCGGATTTTTTTCAAATAAAAGGGTTGCCTAATTCGTCCCGGACTGCTATAATAGCGTCCGGGATTTTGAAGTCCGCCGCTTGCGGCTATCATCTTTTCAAGGAGGCTGTACGCATGAAATCGAAAGTTTATTTCTCCAAGGACATCACGCCGGAAAAAGTCGTGGAGATGTACCGCGCTTTAGGCGTGGAACTGCCCGGGAAAGTCGCCGTGAAAGTCCACTCCGGCGAAAAGGGCAATCAGAATTTCCTGCGCCCCGACTTCTGGAAACCGATGGTCGAAACCGTCAACGGAACTATCGTCGAGTGCAATACCGCTTACGGCAAGGCGTTCGGCGGCGTCCGGGACTACACCGACGAACACCGCAAACTGATTGAGTACCACGGCTGGAATCGCCTGTTCCACGTCGACCTGATGGACGCCGAAGGCCCGGATATTGTCTGGCCCGTGCAAAACGGAAAGATTCTCAAAACCAATACCGTCGGTAAGAACATTCTCAACTATGATTCCATGCTTGTCCTCGCGCACTTCAAGGGACATCCCATGGGCGGCTACGGCGGCGCGCTGAAACAACTCTCTATCGGTTGCGCGTCCCGCGCCGGAAAGGCCCTCATTCACTCCGGCGGGCGCACCGACAACAATGTAAAAACGTGGGACGAGCACGCCGAACAGGACGCTTTTTGTGAGGCTATGGCTGACGCCGCGTTTACCGTTGTGGAGCATTTCAAAGGGAAAATCGCGTTTGTCAACGTCATGAAAAATCTGTCCGTGGACTGCGATTGTTGCGCCGTGGCGGAAGACCCCTGCATGAAAGATATTGGCATTCTCTCTTCCCTCGACCCCGTCGCCATTGACCAAGCCTGTATTGATTTGGTTTACGCCGCCAAGGACGACCCCGGTCAGGCGCATTTCCTTGAACGCGTGGAATCGCGTCACGGCATGCATACCATTGAGGCCGCCGCCGAACTCGGATTCGGTTCCCGCGAATATGAGCTGATTACCCTGTAAAACAGACTGTTTCCGCTTCATGGAAGCGGCTACAGTCGGAAAGGACGCCTCCATGAAACAACGTCTCAAACCTGTTGGCTCCAATACGCCCGCCCCGGCGGAATGCCTGAAGGAGTGGAGAGGATTCTTTAGCGAACCCGTTTTGAAAAAAGCGTGGGAGTTAATCACCCTTCATCAGTACGAGAGCTTCAGTTGCACGGAACGCGACGCCCTCGCCATTATCGGACAGGGCGCCGCGATGGGCCGCGCTTTGATTCGCAACGCCCCGACTTCCTGTTCCGAGGATTGGAACCCCGAAGATTTTTCGTGCAGTTGCCGCGCTGACAAGTCCGAAAAGTCCGCCGCGCCATGCGTCCATGAGGCCGCGCTTCTCCTGTTATGGGAACGGCGGCGCGGCCCGTGGCGTTTCCGCGAGACGAAAGAGGAATCCGCGGCGCGTATGCGCAGAGAGCGCGAAGAGCGCAAAATACAACAGGAACGCGCCCGCCGGGAGGAACGCAAGAAAGAGGAAGGCAGTATTCAAATGGACGCGGTTTCGTTTTTCCCTCCGCGTGAGGCCCTCGGGACGCCGCCTTATTTTCAGGTGCGCCGCGCCGTGGGAAACTGTACCGCGAGCCTGTACGCGCTCCGCCGCGCCCGGGAGATTCTCCAAGACGGCGCGGTGAAGATGGACGCGCCGAAAATTATCTACGCCGACGACGGACAGCAGGCGCTATCGGTCAGCGCGGAAGTATCCGACGCGCTGGAACGTCAGTCGACAAGCGTCGCGCTGTCGTTTCACGCGCTCCTGAGCCACCGTTGCGACTGCCGGAACTTCTATTACCGCGATACCCCCGACATCCCGCTGTGCGAACATGAGCTTGCTTTGCTTCAGCATACGCAGGACTACATTGACCGGGAGAACCCCGGCGACGCCACCGACCGCGCCGCCGAAGAGTTTTTCCTTGCCATGGACGCCGCGCAGTCCGCGCCCGAACAGGCGGAAACTTCCGCCGCCGAATCCGTGAAAACGCCGTGCGTGACCCTTCTGCCCCGGATTACCTTTGACGCGGGAGAGGCGAAACTCTCCTTTAAAGTCAGCGTGAACGATAAAAAGTTTATCATCCTGAAAAATCTGCGGGAGTTCGCGGAGGCGGTGGAAAAAGAACAGCCGTTTTCATTCAGTAAAACGCTTCAAGTGGATTTCTCCGCGATGACCTTCACGGAGGAGAGCCTCCGCTGGCTGACGTTCATCCAACGGCGTATCAGCGAGACGGATATTGTCAACGACCGTCTGCAGGCGCGGACTTACAACTATTGGAACGCCCCCGCCACGATTAACGTACTCCATCAGGACACGCTCAAAGGCGCCGCGCTTGACCGCTTCTATGAAATGGCGGACGGCTCCTCATGCGAATTTACCGACCGCGCCCGGAAACAAACCTCCGCGATACAAGTGGGCCACGCGGACATGAAAATCCGGCTCACGTCCCGGCGCCTCGCCGACGCCAACGGAAAGTTTCTCGGCATTGCCGTCACGGGTCATATGCCCGTCATGCTCAAAGGCAGTTCCGACACGTATCTGCTCAACGCGCAAAGCCTCAGCCGCCTGACGAAAGAGGAAACGTCCGCGCTCCGCCCGTTCCAATCCGCCGTGAACGCGTCCGGGGACATCCGCTTTCTTGTCGGGCAAAGCCGTCTGGCGGAGTTCTATTACCGCGTGGCGCCCCGTCTGCTGGAATCGCCCTATATCGAGTTCGTCGACCACTGCGAAAAGGAAGCGGAGGCCGTACTGCCGCCCGAACCTGCGTTTTTGTTCCGCATTGACTTGGAGAGCGATTGTTTTCTTGAAGAGTTCGTGACCTACGGCGACGGCGAACCGCGTCAACTGCCCCGCGCCGCCGCGCCCGGAGACTACTTTGACGGCTTGCAGGAATCCCGCGTTGAAAAAGCCATTCTCCGCTATTTCCCCCTCTTTGACGAGAAAACCCGCACGTATCACAGCGACCCGTCGGAGGACGCGCTTTACCGTATCCTGACCGAAGGCGCGCCGGAACTCTCGCGCTATGGGGAAGTGCAGGGAAGCGCCGCCTTTTTGCGTTGCGTGACGCGCTCCGTACCCCCGATTCACGTCGGCGTCTCCGTCGAGAGCGGGCTTCTTGACATCTCCGTATTGTCCAAAGACATCCCCCCGCGGGAATTGCTGGACGTGCTGGAAAGCTACCGCCGCAAGAAAACCTTTCACCGTCTCAAAAACGGCGACTTCCTCAACCTCTCCGGCGACGACCAGTTCGCGTCGCTGGATGCCATGATGAAAGAGCTGAATTTGTCGGCGGAGGAGGTCATACGAGGGCATATCGAACTGCCGCTCTTCCGCGCCCTCTATCTGGACACCATGCTGGAAAAACATCACGAGCTGGCCTCCAATCGTGACCGCACTTACAGGGCGCTTCTTCGCGGTTTCCGCACTATCCGCGACGCGGATTATGAAGTCCCCGCCGCGCAGGCCGACATTCTCCGCCCCTATCAGGTCTACGGCTACAAGTGGCTCCGCACGCTTGCCGCCGCCGGGTTTGGCGGCATTCTCGCCGATGAAATGGGCCTCGGAAAGACGTTGCAGGCCATTACGTTTTTACAGGCCGTCAAGGAATCCGGCGACTCCGGCCCAAGCCTGATTGTCTGTCCCGCGTCGCTGGTCTATAACTGGCAGGAAGAGTTTCAGCATTTCGCGCCGTCCCTGAACGTACTCCCCGTGGCGGGACCCGCTCCCGTGCGAAAGTCCTATCTCGCCGACGCCCTCGAAGAAAACGCCGACATTGACGCCTATATTACCAGTTACGACCTGCTCCGTCAGGACATCGCCGCCTATGAAAAACTGCGTTTCTCCGTCATGATTCTCGACGAGGCGCAGTATATCAAGAATCAAAAGGCGGGCATGACCAAGGCCGTCAAGGTGGTACAGGCCCGGACGCGCCTTGCTCTTACGGGTACGCCCATCGAAAACCGTCTGGCGGAGTTGTGGAGTATTTTTGACTTCCTGATGCCCGGATTCCTCTATAGTTACCCCGAATTTCTGCGAAAGTTCGAGACGCCCATCACGAAAAATCACGAACCCGCGCCCGTGGAACGTCTCAAGCGCATGACGGCGCCGTTTATCCTCCGTCGGCTCAAATCCGACGTGCTGAAAGATTTGCCGCCGAAGCTGGAAGAGGTGCGTTACTCCCGTTTTGAGAGCGAACAGCGCAAAGTCTACGACGGTCAGGTTGTGCGCATGAAACAGATGATTGCGCAGTCCGGGCAGACCGGCGAAGAGCGTATGCGGATTTTCGCGGAGCTAATGCGTATCCGTCAAATCTGCTGCGACCCCGCTTTGATTTTCGAGGACTACAGCGGCGGAAGCGCCAAACGCGCCGCCTGTATGGAACTCGTACAGAGCGCGATGGGCGGCGGACACCGTATGCTGATTTTCTCCCAGTTCACTTCCATGCTCTCCCTGCTGGAAGAGGATTTGAACAAAGAGCGGATACCCTATTACAAAATCGTCGGGGCCACGCCGAAAGAACAGCGTATCCGTTTGGTCAAGGCCTTCAATGAGGACGAGACGCCCGTGTTTCTGATTTCCCTGAAAGCCGGGGGCACTGGCTTGAATCTCACGGGGGCGGATGTCGTGATACACTACGACCCATGGTGGAATGTAGCCGCGCAGAATCAGGCCACCGACCGCGCCCACAGAATCGGGCAGAGAAACCAAGTGACCGTGTACCGGATGATTGTCAAGGGCACGATTGAGGAAAAAATACTGGCCATGCAGGAAGCCAAAAAAGACCTTGCGGACGCGATTTTGTCCGGCGAAAGCGAATCTTTGTTCAGCCTCTCCAACGAGGAACTGCTCGAACTGCTGGAATGAGGCGCTCCGGCGGGGAATATGAAAAACCACGGAACATTTGCCATGTGCGGGGCAAGTTGTCCGTGGTCAACGTGTTTTTATGGGGCGTTTTCCCGGCTTGGCGCGAAACTTGTCAAGAAAACGTATGCGCGATATGCGTAAAATTTTCGTGGGCAAGTAAAAAAAGACGCATAAAATTTGCCCTCATCCGGCGCTGCGCGCCACCTTCCCCCGTAGACGGGGGAAGGACAAATTTGCAACGTTTTTCATGAGAGATTCGAGAAAATCGCCACTTGCGCGGGAAAATTTAAACGCAAACGCTTTCAAGTTTGCCCTTCCCCCGGAACGGGGGAAGGT
>JAFSOM010000168.1 GCA_017447005.1 Oscillibacter sp. | reverse complement strand
CATTGCGATAACGCGTTGCAAGCCGAGCTGACCCGCCGCCACAACAACGCCAATATGCTGGCAATGGGCGCGGGCTTTGTCGGAAAGGAAATGGCCCAGCGGATGGTGGAAGTGTTTCTTTCCACGGAGTTTGAGGGCGGGCGTCATGAGCGGCGCGTCACTAAGATGATGGCTGTCGAAAACTGACGGCTTGCGCGGATTCCGGCGCGGCTGGAATCGCAAGAGGGCGCGGACGGAATCGTAGCCAACGCGCCGCGGACGGAATCGTAGCCAACGCGCCGCGGACAGAATCGCAAAACGACGCGGGCGGGCGTCATGCGCGGACGGAATCCGCAATCAAAACGGCGCGGGCGGGCGTCATGGCGCGGGCGGAATCCGTAACGGGAACGGCGCGGACGAAACGGAGTGACGGGAAAGGGGCGGCGAAATGCCAAAGGTAAAGGGCTATACAAGTTATCGCGGGCGGGGTCCGATGTGGAAACTGGTCGCTACGGTGCTACTGCTGGCGGTGATTCTGGCCTCTTTCGCCGTGCTCCTGCTGCAACGCAGTATGACGCCGAATCAGGACGGCGTGCCGCAGATTCAATTGCCGTGGCTGGACGAGACGCAGGGCGGGGAAGAAAATCCCGACGCGCAATCCGGCGAACCGTCCGACGCGTCCGGGGAGACCGAAAGCGCGTCCGGCGAAACCCAAGCCGCGCCCGACGACGCAAGCGGCCTTGACGGCGAAACGCCTGACGACGCGCAATCTGTCGAGGAGACGCCGCCGGAGCCGGCCCCCGCCGAAAATATGTTCCATGTCTACCCCGTACAGGCTACGCCCTTGTCCATGTCCACGTATGAGGAGATTTCGTATCTTTTGCGGCGGAACAGCGTCTATAACGCCGTGTCCGTGCGCCTGAAGGATACGGAAGGCTGGGTGTATTTTGATTCTCCCAATATCATCTACACGGAAGTGCTGAAAGAATCGAAAAACATCGCCTACGATACCACGGAAGCCTTGCAAAAACTGACCGCCGCCGACACGCACACGATAGCAACTCTGGCGTGTTTCCGCGACTGGCGGGCGTCTAACGGCAACGTCCGGGCGCGTCTGCGCAATTTGAGCGGACGTATCTTTCAGGACGGCAACGAAGATTTCTGGCTTGACCCGGCGCGGGAAATTACGAGAACCTATCTCTGTAACCTCGCCAAAGACGCCGCCGAATTAGGCTTTGATGAAATTCTGCTCACCGACGCCTGTTACCCGTCCGTCGGACGCCTTGACCGCATTCTCTACGGCGACCTCCCGAAAGAGGACAATCTCGGCCTGTTCTTCTCGGAAATGAAGAGTGCGCTGGAATCGTTCCATGTCGTTTTGTCGGTGGAAGTCCCGAAAGAGATTCTGCTGGATAAGGACACGCCTCATCTTTCCGGTCTGTCCATTGACGTTATCGCGCCGTATGTCGACCGCGTTTACGCGAAGGTGGAGCCGTCGGAAATTGAAGCCTGTACGGAAGCGCTGTCGGGCGTGCTGATGTTCGTGCCGGAGCTGTCCGAACTCCCCGACCCCGCCCCGGCGCGGTACGTGTACCGTTAAAACGAAACGTCTGAATTTTTAAAATGAAACGCCCGAACTTTCAGGAAAGCGTTGTATAAACACATAAACTTTCGGGAAAGCGTCGTATAAACGCCCGAACTTTCGGGAAAGCGTTTCATGAACGCCTGATAACGCGCTCTTTGCGTATAAAAAGCAAGCCCGTCCCGCGTTTGGAAGGCGGCGACGGGTTGCCCATAGAATATCCGCGCTTTCCCGTATGCGGAACGTCGCGGAACGGATGAAAGGAAGTTATCAAACCATGAAAAAGTTTGCCATGCTCTTGATGGCGCTGACGCTGGCGTTATGCCTCGCGGCTTGCGGCGGTACGACCCCCGCCCCGCAGAATGACGCGGCGGAGGAATCCGCGCAAGTCTCCGAAGAGACGACCGACGACGCGCAGGCCCCGGAGGAATCCGCCGAAGCCCCCGACGACGCGCAAAACGTTGAAACCCCTGACGACGCGCAAAACGCCGAACCCGCCGAATTAACGACGGTAGTTCCCGGTAAGCTCACGATGACCACGAACGCCGCGTTCCCGCCGTATGAAATGACCACCGACGACGGCGGCTTTGAGGGTATCGACGTGGAAATCGCCGGACTGCTCGCCGAAAAACTCGGGCTGGAACTGCAAATCGACAATATGGCCTTCAACGCCGCGTTACAGGCGGTACAGTCCGGCAAGAGCGATATGGTCATGGCGGGCGTCACGGTCACGGAAGACCGCCTCAACGTCATGGACTTCTCCGACAGCTATTCCACGGGCGTACAGGTGATTATTGTCCCGGACGGCTCCGACGTAACCCTCGAAACCCTCGGCGACCATATGATTGGTACGCAAATGGCCACGACCGGCTATCAGTACTGCTCCGACGACTACGGCGAAGACCATGTGACGGCGTATGACAACGGCATTACGGCGGTACAGGCCCTGCTCAACGGGCAAGTGGACTGCGTCGTTATCGACAACGAACCCGCCAAAGCGTTAGTCGCGCAGAATCCCGGATTGCAAATCCTCGGCACGGAATATATCATCGAAGATTACGCAATTGGTATGCGGAAAGAGAATCCCGCGTTGCTGGAAGCCGTCAACAACGCCCTCGCGGAACTGAAAGCCGAAGGCAAAGTGCAGGAAATCGTGGACAAATATATTTCCGCTGAATAAACGGTTTACCATTCTGAACGGGGGCGGCGCGGGCCGTCCCTGTTTTTGGAAATTCGCAAACGACGCGAAACTTTCTATCTGAGCATTTGCGAATGCGTACCCCCCCCCCTAAATCCAATGTCATTAACTTTACGAATACCCCCCTAAATCCCCCCTTTTAGGGGGGACTTACCGGAACTTGAAAGCGTTTTCAAAATTTGTTCCCCCGTCCCTGAAAGGGAAGGGGGACAGAGGGAAGGGTTTTTCCCTCCAACCGCTCATGTAACGCGCCGACAACTCCGGCGTATGATTGAAAAGAGGCGATTTTGTGGAGCAATGGCCCGTACTCTATCAGCAGTGGAAACAGTTTATTATTGCCGGGGAGGCCGTCACGCCTTGGCAAAAATACTTTGTGCTGTTCTATCAGGCCTTTATGGAGGCCGACCGCTGGAAGCAATACCTCAACGGCGTGGGCACTACGCTGACCGTCACCGCTATGGCCTTGGCGATGGGCGTGACAATCGGCGTCATCGTGGCGGTTATCCGCACGTCTCACGCCCAACAGCGTCCCGGACGCCGTAACCCCGTCTTAGGCCTTATCAATCTTGTTTGCCGCGTCTACGTGACCGTCATTCGCGGTACGCCTATGATGGTACAGCTTCTTATTATGGGCATGGTTATCTTTAAGAGCAGTCGTAACTTTACGATGGTCGGCGCGTTATCGCTGGGCATTAACTCCGGCGCTTACGTATCGGAGATTATCCGCGGCGGCCTGATGTCGCTTGACCCCGGACAGGCCGAAGCCGGACGTTCGCTGGGCCTGAACTATTTCGACACTATGCGCTTTATCGTCGTGCCGCAGGCGATAAAGGCGATACTCCCCGCGCTGGGCAACGAATTTATTATCCTGTTGAAAGATACCTCATTGATAACGGTTATCGGCGGGAAGGAGTTGCTCTACGCCGCGCAGGGAATCTACAGCCGTACCTATGAGCAGATGTTCCCGCTGTTCGGCATTGCGATTATCTATTTGATACTCGTCATGATATTCAGTTGGTTACAGGGGATTTTAGAGAGGAGGCTGAGACAGAGTGATAGACGTTAAAAATCTGTCCAAGTCTTTCGGACATCATCTCGTGCTGGACGACATCTCACAGCATATCTACCCCGGGGAAAAAGTCGTGATTATCGGGCCGTCGGGGTCCGGCAAATCCACGTTCTTGCGCTGTCTGAACCTTCTGGAAGAGCCGACGAAGGGCGTGATTACGTTCGACGGGACGGTTATCACTGACCCGAAGGCGAAAATTGACCTGATACGGCGTCAGATGGGGATGGTATTCCAGCATTTCAACCTGTTCCCGAACATGACGATACGGAAAAACATCACGCTGGCGCCCGTGCGTACAGGCCTGATGAAGCAGTCGGAGGCCGACGCCGACGCCGAAACGTTACTGGAACGCGTCGGACTGCGCGACCGCGTGGACGCGTACCCGGCGCAGTTGTCGGGCGGACAGAAACAGCGCGTGGCGATTGTGCGGGCGCTGGCCATGCGTCCGAAGGTGATGTTGTTCGACGAGCCGACATCCGCGCTTGACCCGGAGATGGTCGGGGAAGTGCTGGAAGTCATGAAACAGCTTGCCGACGAGGGTATGACGATGGTTGTCGTCACGCATGAAATGGGATTCGCCCGGGAAGTGGGGAGCCGGATACTGTTCATGGCGGACGGGAAAGTGTTGGAGGAGGCGCCCCCGGCGCAGTTATTCGGCAGTCCGACGCACCCGCGCCTGAAAGATTTCCTTAGCAAAGTGTTGTAAGATTCCGGAGGATTTGCGGGAACTCCGGATAGTTCGGTAAGCGCCGCATATCATACATGAAGGAGACGATTTTATGAAAATCAGCAGTTTTCCTTTCGGGAGTTTGCCGGACGGGACGCCCGTCACGGCGTACAGACTGGAAAACGCCGTCGGCGCGTCCGTAACCGCGCTGGACTACGGCGCGACCTTGCAATCGTTATGCGTCCCGACGCGTGACGGCGCCATGCTGGACGTGCTTCTCGGCTACGACAACCCGACGCAGTACGACACGCTGGGCGGTCACTTGGGCGGTACGCTGGGACGCGTGGGCAACCGTATCGGGGGCGCGTCGTTCTCGCTCAACGGCGTGACGTACCAGTTGGCGAAGAACAACGGCGAAAACCATATCCACGGCGGCGTGAAGTGCTTTGACCACAGGATGTGGGAGTATGTCCCCGACGACAGCCGCCTTATCTTCAAGCGGGTTTCGCCGGACGGGGAGGAAGGCTATCCGGGTACGCTGACCGCGCAAATCGCGTTCAGCCTCAGCGATGACAATAAGCTGACGTTGACTTATGACGCCGATACCGACAAGGACACGATTGTAAACCTGACGAACCACGCGTATTTCAATCTGAACGGCGGCGGCTCCGTACTGGAACACGAATTACAGATTTTCTCGGAGCGTATCACGGAGAGCGACGCGACCGGACTGCCCACGGGCGCCATTCTGGACATTGCCGGGACGCCGTTTGACTTCCGCACGCCGAAAGCGGTGGGCGCGGACATTGACGCCGACCACATCCAGTTGAAGAACGGCAAGGGCTACGACCATAACTATATTATCGCCACAAAGCGCGCCGCGGTGCTCTACAGCGACAAGACCGGCGTGGAAATGACCGTGGAAACCGACCGCCCGGGTATGCAGTTCTATACGGCGAACGGCCTAGGCGAACGCGCCGGAAAATACGGTACGCTTCATCCGCGGGAGGGCGTCTGCTTTGAGACGCAGTTATTCCCGAACGCTATGCGCTGTTACGGCTTCCCCTCTCCGGTACTCCGCGCCGGACAGCATTTGCACAGCGAGACTTCTTACGCCTTCCGGGTACGCTGACCGCGTTCCGGACAGGTATCAGGCGAAATCAAATTTGCCCCCTCTGTCACTTCGTGACATCTCCCCCACTTTGTGGGGGCGACGCAAGGAAGGCGCAAACCTTACGGAGTTGCGACAAAAAGTCGCTCCCCGGAACGGGGGGAGATGTCGCCGTAAGGCGACAGAGGGGGGAATTAAAAAAGGACTGGTTTTATCATGACGAAAATTGACATCATCTCGGGCTTTCTGGGCGCGGGAAAAACGACCCTCATTAAGAAACTGCTGGCGGAAGCGTTCCCCGGCGAGCAAATCGTGCTGATTGAAAACGAGTTCGGCGAAATCAGCATTGACGGCGGTTTCCTGAAAGAATCCGGCGTGCAAATCTCGGAAATGTCGTCGGGCTGTATCTGCTGTACGCTCGTGGGCGATTTCAGCAAGGCGTTAGTGGAGGTGCAGGAGCAGTTTCACCCCGACCGCGTACTGATTGAGCCGTCGGGCGTGGGCAAACTCAGCGACGTGATTGTAGCGGTCAAGGGCGTGGACGCCCCCGGCATGGAGCTGAACAGTTACGTGACCGTCGCCGACGCCACGAAAGCGAAAACGTATATGAAGAACTTCGGCGAGTTCTATAATAATCAGGTGGAATCCGCCGGAACGATTGTGCTTTCCCGGACGCAGAAGTTATCGCAGGAGAAATTGGAAGCCGTCGTCGCGCTGTTGCGCGAGAAGAACCCGGACGCGGCGATTCTCACGACGCCTTGGGACGAACTGGACGGGAAAACGATACTGTCGGCTATGGAAAAGGTGTCGCTTGCGGACGAACTGTTAGCGAAAATGCGCGCCGAACATGAGGCGGAGGAAGCCGAACACGAGGCCGAACACCATCATGACCATGAGCATAAACACGAGCATGACCATGAACATCATCACCACCATCATCATCACGCGGATGAAGTGTTTACGTCGTGGGGCAAGGAGACGCCGAAAGTATTCTCCAAGGCCGAGATTGAAAAAATTCTGTCCGCGCTGGACGGCGGCGAATACGGAAAGATTCTCCGCGCCAAAGGCATTGTCAACGGCGAGAACGGGCAGTGGCTGGAGTTTGACTACGTGCCGGAGGAATCCGAAATCCGTGACGGACACCCCGACTATACGGGCCGCCTGTGCGTGATTGGCGCGGAACTCGACGAGCCTAAACTGGCGGCGCTGTTCGGACTGTAAGCGTAAGGAAGGATAACTATGGCAGATATTCCGGTTTATCTGGTGGCGGGGTTTCTCGACGCCGGGAAAACGAATTTTATCAACGGCATATTGGAGGACGGTTTCGCCCGCGAGGGAAACACGCTTCTGATTTGCTGTGAGGAGGGCGAGGAGGAATACAGTCCGAAGGCGTTGCGCGGCGTGGACGTAGTGACGGTGGAGGATTTGGAGAATCTGACGCCCGACGCCTGTCGCGGCTGGGAGAAGCAGTACCGCCCCGTACAGGTTCTCATTGAGAACAACGGCATGTGGCCGCTTGCGCCGCTCTTTCAGACGGTGTTTCCCCCGAACTGGATTCTTTATCAGATTATGACCTTTGTCAAGGCGTCGACATTTGACCTGTACGCCAAGAACATGGGGCAGATGATGATGGAGAAAATCACGAACGCGGATATGATAGTATTCAACCGCTGTACGCCGGAACTGCGCGACGCGTTGCGGAAGCGTAACTTGCGCATGGTCAACCGCCGTGCGGAAATCTGGCTGGAGAATGAGGACGGGAGCAGTGAGAATTACCTGACGGGCGACGAATGCCCCTTTGACCTGTCGCAAGATGTGGTGGACGTGCCCGACGAGGATTACGGCGTGTGGTACGTGGACGTGATGGACCACCCCGAGCGTTACGCCGGAAAAACCATGCGCATGAAACTGTTGATGT
>JAFSOM010000167.1 GCA_017447005.1 Oscillibacter sp. | reverse complement strand
GCGAATTTTTCAAGACGCATCATCTGAAAATGCTGTCCTACAACGCCCTGATTTTCTTCAACATGAAGCCCACGCAAGAGGAAAAAGACAAGGTCATGGCGGAACTGGACGAAATCATCCGCCGCTGTGAAATTCTCGACTGCAAGACGATTGTCGTCGTGCCGTCCATGGACATCACGGTTGACGCTACCTTAGACGACATCCGCGCCGACGCCGTTGACGTGTTGCGTCAGATGGTCAAGAAGGTGGAGCCGCACGGAATCCGCCTGTCCATTGAGTTTATCGGACAGCCCACCATGACGATTAACCGCTTTGAGGACGCTTACGCAATCGTGGAGGAAGTCGGCTCTCCGCTGGTCGGACTGACGCTTGACCAGTACCATTTCCACGCGATGGCGTCGAGTTTCGAGGCGTTGGAGAAGGCCGACGGCAAACGTATTTTCATCTGGCACCTCAACGGCATGGAAAACGTGCCCTGCGGCGCGAAGTACAACAACGACGAAAAGCGTCTCTGGCCCGACGAACCCGGCGACTGCCTTGACCATAAGCGTTACGCCGACATCCTCAAGAAAATCGGCTTTGAGGGCGACGTTTGCACGATGGAAGTATTCCGGCCCGACTACTATAAACTCAGCAGTGAGGAGAACATCAAGACGGCGGCGGAACGTACCCGCGCCCATGTCGCAAAATACTGGGGCTGATTCCCGCCGTCCCCGTTCGCGCCGCTGACTTGCGTCCCCTCTTTCGGTTCGGATTCGCGGATTCCCGTTACCCCTTACCCCTTTTTCGCGTCCGTTTGCGCCTCTCCCGGCGCGGCGGACGCTGTTTTTCTTGCGTTTATTGTGAGCGTATTCGTGAAATCACGCTCAAAGTCCGCGACGGACGCGTGGGGTTATGACTTGCGATTTTCCAGCGCGGGCAACAGATAATCATGATAGGCAAAGTTCAGAATCGCGGCGGAGGGAATCGCCAGCAGTACGCCGACAATGCCGAATATATTGCCAAACACAATAACGGCAATCAGAATCAGCAGACCGGAGACGCCCAGAGAATCCCCGAACAGTTTCGGCTTGATAATATAGCCGTCCACGAACTGCAAGCCCAACGTGAACGCGACGAACAGCGCCGCGTGAACCGGATTCACCAGCAGAAGGATAAACGCGCCCATCACGCCGCCGATAATCGGGCCGAATGTGGGCATCAGATTCGTCGCGCCCACCACGACGGAAATCAGGCCCGTATACTGCATTCCGCAAATCAGCATAAAAACCGCGTTCAACGCGCCCACAATCAGGGATTCCAGAAGGCTGTCAACGATAAAATGGACGAGAATGTTATCGCAGCGCCGCAAAAATTCCAGCGCCGCTTTCGCCCGTTTCGGACGCAAAAGGGCGCGAATCAGCCGCACCGCGCCCGCCTTCGCCGAATCTTTCGCGGAGAGCAGATAGACGGACAGAATCAGCGCGATGACCCATGTAAAGATTCCCTTTCCCGCGCTGGCCGTGGCGCTCAGAATACGGCTTGCGTTTTCGGAAACAAACCGGGAAATCGTGTCCATCATGTTTTCGGAGAGCGTATGCCATTTTTGCGGGTCTAAAACCGTACCGGACAGAGAAAGTCCGCTGTTGTCGAGCATAGTTTGGAGGGAAGCGGCGTAGCCGTCAAAGTTATCGGCAAGCGTTTTGACGCTCTCCGCTAACTGCGGAATGAGCAGTCCCAAAAAGAACGCCAGCAGAAACAGAACGCTGAATACCGTCAACGTCACGGACAACAGCCAGCGAAGTTTCGCCGCCCGGATACCCTTAAACAGTCCTCTTTGATACCATGCGGCAAGCGGATTCATCAGGTAGGCCAGCGCGCACCCCAGAATGACGGAACGGAAATAGCCCGCAAAGACGGAGATTGTACCCGCTAGCGTGTCCAGATGTGTGAGCGCCACATAGAACGTCACCACGACGCACGCGGCGGCGGCGTTATCCCGCCACTTTGGTTTCTGACGCTTTTCAGGCTCCATGCGCCTAACCTCCCTCAAAAAACATTTTTTTTTTCATCATATAGGAAATCTTTTTTTCTGTCTATCATTTGCTTCTTGATTTTGTCGTTTCCTTATGATAAAATTTCCTGTATGGACAAGAATTTGAAAAAGCCGCGCATGATTCGGGAAGATATGTTGCAGGCTTATCGTCTGGAAAATTCCGAGCGCGGACAGACGGTTTATGTTCGTCTTATTGCCGCGTGGAAACGAAGTGACCGACGCGGCGATTGCGACCGCGCTTTCCAATTTCGCGTCCCGCGTCTATCCGCTGTACGCTTACCGCAAGGCGGCGCGGAACGCGCCGTTGCGCGTCTACCGGAACGGCGGACGGTTGGTTAGAAGCGCTGTTCAGAATTACGGGCGTATAGGAAACTTCTAACGCGGGAGGCGTTCATGGCCTGTTATCGCTGATTAGCTGCTCTAAAGTCTCAAAAAGTCGCTCCGGCTCCACAGGCTTTGAAAGATGGGCGTTCATGCCAGCCTGTAAGGAGCGTTGCACATCTTCATCAAACGCGTTAGCTGTCATGGCAATGATGGGGACAGTCTGCGCGTCAGACCGGTTGAGCGCCCGAATCGTTTCGGTCGCCTTCAGGCCGTCCATGACAGGCATTCGTACATCCATCAGTATCGCGTCGTAGGCGTTCTCCGGGCTTTGCGAAAACAGATTGACTGCCAGTTGACCATTTTCCGCATGGTCAACTTTCATTTCCCGCATTTCCAATAGCTCTATCATGATTTCCGCGTTAATCTGCATATCTTCCGCAAGCAGAATATGACGCCCCTTTAAATCCGCCTTTGGCGCTTTCTCATGCCCGATGTTTTTCCGCTGAATCGCCTGCTGGAACTCCCGCATGACTTCCGACGCGAACAGCGGCTTTGACATGAAACTGTCCACGCCAGCCTCCATCGCCTCGTCAATGATGTCATCCCAGTTATACGCGGTCAGAATAATAATCGTGGATTCGCCATTATAAAGAGCGCGGATTCTCCGGGTTACATCCACGCCGTTTTCCTCCGGCATTCGCAAATCAACCAGAATCAAATTGTACGCGGCTCTCCGGG
>JAFSOM010000166.1 GCA_017447005.1 Oscillibacter sp. | reverse complement strand
TGAGCGTATGTGTCGCCGCTTCCCAGATAACGCTTGACCGCCGCCAGTCTCAAATCCGCGCTATACCCCATATTTATCCCCATCCTTTCTGCCGCTCAGTATACAATATTTATCATGTGCAGTCAAGTTGGATTACTATACATCATTCGTGGATTTGTCGATTGAAATCTATTCCGTGTTAGTTCCTAATGGTGTGCTTGCTCCACCCGGTTTCATCGCGCATAGCGGCGGTCAGTTTGATAATGGTACTGCCGGGGGCGTCCCACAGACGGTTCATCAGCGTTCATTCACCGTCCGAGAGTTCTGCTTTCATTGCAATTCCTCCTTTTGGTAACTTGTTGCTTACCTTTTGAAAATAGCATAACATAGCGGTAAGCATTTATCAACTTATTTTGCGTGTTTGTTTCCGTTTTGTCATTGATTTGCGCTTTCGTTCCGCTATACTGGCAGTCGAAAGGAGGCCGCGTTATGCTCTTTCCAAACCATATGCCGTTTCAATACTTCCTTTTTGATACATATCCGGGCTATTTCCTTCAAATTCTCCCATTTGCCGTATTCGTGGGACTTACTTACGCAATGCTGAAATTTCGACGCGACCGAAAGACGCCGCTTCGCCGGAAACTCTGTTCCGTTCTGTTCGTGTGCTACCTGACGGAATTGATTTGCCTTGTCCTTGCGCTTGACCTCGTCTGGAACTTATGGTATCGGATTTTGTATCGCAGACCGAGCGGAGAAACTATCCGCTTTTTCAGCGGGGCGTTCAATTTTGTTCCCGATTTCTTCCGGCATATGCGCCGGAATGAAACGATTGGAAACATTCTCGCGTTTCTCCCGTTCGGCGTCCTGTATCCGCTCTCTAAGGATGGCGTTACATGGAAACGAACTATTTCCGCTGGGTTCCTCTGTTCGGCGGGAATCGAAATTCTACAGCCGATTGTGGGGCGGGCGTTCGACGTGAACGACCTCATTTTGAATACGTCCGGGGCGCTGATTTCCGCGTCGGTCTTTTACGCGCTTTCCGGGTTCCTCAAAAAAATCGCGTCCGCCTCTTGACAGATTGGTTCATTGATGATAAACTAAGTTCATCATCAATGAACCCGGGAGGTGCGGATATGGATAATCTGACATTGGGCGCGGTGGAAGCGCGGTTCGCCGATTTGATTTGGGAACACGCGCCGCTTTCGTCCGGGGAACTGGTAAAAATCTGCGAGCGGGAGTTACACTGGAAAAAGCCCACAACCTACAACGTCCTGCGCAAGCTCTGCGAAAAGGGACTGTTCCGCAACGATTACGGCACAGTCTCCGCCGTGATGTCGCGGGCGGACTTCTACGCCGCAAAAAGCGTCAAGTTCGTTTCGGACACCTACGGCGGGTCGTTTCCGGCGTTCGTCGCGGCGTTCACGTCGCATAAGCGCCTGTCGAAAGAGGAGGCCGACGAGATACAGCGCATGATTGACGCGGCGCGGGAGGAATCGTAATGGAAGAGCTGTTCCTGAAACTGCTGGACATGAGCGTTTCGGCGAGCTGGCTCATACTGGCGGTTATCGCGGCGCGGCTACTGTTACGGAACGCGCCGAAGTCGGTACGCTGTATCCTTTGGGCGCTGGTCGCGCTGCGGCTGGCGTGTCCGGCGTCGATTCCGTCCCCGGTTTCCCTCGCGCCGCAAGCGCCCGCCGCCGTGGAGCAAATTCTGACGGCGCGGGAGGTCACGCTTCCCCGTCAGATTCCAACTTTCAGAAATCAAAACGGCTCAACGTCGGATAACGCGGAATCCGCGGACGTAACGCCGAAACCGGAAAGCCCATCCGCGCCGATACGCCTGACGGAGATTTTCAGCGCGGTATGGCTGGCGGGAGTGTCGGCTATGCTCCTGTACGCGCTGTCGGGGTTTCTGCGACTGCGCCGCACGGTTTCCGCGTCCCTGCCGACGGGCGGAAACCTCTGGATTTGCGACGACATCCCCGCGCCGTTCATTCTGGGGATTTTCCGTCCCCGCGTTTATCTGCCGTCGAATCTGGACGAGGCGCAGGCGCGTTATGTAATCGCCCATGAAAACG
>JAFSOM010000165.1 GCA_017447005.1 Oscillibacter sp. | reverse complement strand
TAGGAATCGTTGGCAAGGCGCTATTTTTGCCCTCATCCGGCGCTGCGCGCCACCTTCCCCCGGAGACGGGGGAAGGGTAAAACTAAAACGTAATAGTTGGTTTTACGCGAAAACTTTTCGGGAATGCGAAGTTTTCGCAATGATTCCGCTTTGTTGTTACGCTTACGCTGTCAAGTTTGTCCTTCCCCCGGAACGGGGGAAGGCGGCGCGCAGCGCCGGATGAGGGCAAGTTTCCGCCGCGCCAACGAAATTTTTACGCATACGCGCGTACAGGGCATGACAAACGCCGCCGCTTCCCAAACCGGAAGGGCGGCGCGGATATTCTGAGGCTTGTCCCGTAGCGCGGCGGGAAAATCCCGTCAAAAGATTTCCTCCTCGTCGTCGTAATCGTCGTACTCGGAGCTGAATTTCCGGTTCCAGCGGTTGCGCATGCCGCTGTAGCCGACGCTCAAATCATGCCAGCCGCCAATCAGCAGGCAGACAAACGCGGCAAAGGCCAGACTCGCTCCCACAATTTTCAATACCATGCGGGCGGTTTTGCTCATAACTGTTCTCCTCCTCGAATCCGAAAGGGCTTTCGCTTGCAAGGGGTATTATACGACATTGCGCAGAAAATGGCAACTGTTTTTCACGGATTTTTTGAAACTTCCGGATGTTCTTGAAACCAAGCGCGGGCGGCGTCGGCGTCGGCGGCGATTTGCGCCCGGAGCGCGTCCAGCGACGGGAAACGAATTTCGCCGCGCAGTCTGCGCCGGAACTCAATCCGCACCGGACGCCCGTACAAATCGCCGTCAAAGTCGAGTATCCAGCTTTCAACGGTCACGTCGTCGCCGTTGTCCAGCGTCGGACGCCTGCCGACGTTCGTCACGGCGATTCGGCGCGTATCGTCGGGGAGTACGGCGACGGTCGCGTAGACGCCGTGCGCGGGCGACATGACGTGAGGCGGCAACGTCATATTGACCGTAGGCGCGCCAATCGTCCGCCCGACGCGCCGCCCGTGGCGTACCTCCTGCGTCAGCGTGTGCGGATGTCCGAGGAAGCGTTCCGCCGTCTCCGCGTCCCCCGCCGCCAGCAGTTGCCGGATGTACGTCGAACTGACCGTCACGCCGTCAAGGGTCACTTTCGGGATGATGTCGCAACCCATGCCCAATTCCCGGCACTTCTCCCGCAGTAACTCCGGGTTTCCGGCGTTGCGGTAGCCGAAACGGTGGTCATGGCCCGCGACCAAGTGCGCGGCGCGTAAATGCTTATAAAGTATGTCCGTGACGAACGTTTCCCACGTGGTAGCCATCATTTCGGCGTTGAACGGCGCGATGATGACCTGTTCGACGCCGTAGAGACGGCGGACTAGTCCGGCGCGGTCCTCCTGCGAGTTAATCAGCGGACAGGGGCGGCCCGTCACGACTTCTTTCGGCGGACGGTCAAAGGTGAACAGCGCGGACGCAATCCCGCGCCGTTTGGCCTCCTCCACGGTACGGCGCAATAAGGCCCCGTGCCCGAGGTGTACGCCGTCAAGAAAGCCCAACGCAATCACTTTTTCTTCCTGCGACATGGCTACGCTTCCTTTTTTCCGATTCTATGACAAAAAGAACGGTTTCCGGTTCTTATGACGTAACCGGGGTTTCCGATTCTCATGACGTAAAGAAGTTTTTCAGGGCCTTTAGCGTACCGTCCCGGGCTTCCGAGAGGCACAGAAAGTCCCCCGTCTGACCGTACACGCGGTAAACGCCGTCAGCGGCCCGCGTCCGGACTTCATTCCCGCAGCGTATCCGGCGTTCGACACCCGGCGAGGGCGTCCGCAAGGCCGGGTACGCTTGGAATAACGTATCGACGGGACGCAACGCCGCCGCGCCCGCTTCCAGCGCAGTTTCCAGCGTGACGGCGTCGGACAGCGTAAACCCGGCGGCGCGGGTACGGCGCAAGTCGTAGAGCGTCCCGCCGCAACCTAACGCCGCGCCGATGTCGTGGCACAGCGTCCGAATATACGTGCCTTTGGAGCACAGGCAACGGAAACGGTAGTCGGTATCGTTCACGCGTTCCAGCAGTTCCAACTCGTCAATCGTGACCTTGCGCGGGGGGCGTTCGACTTCCCTGCCCTTCCGCGCCAGCTCATAGAGTTTCTTACCCCGTATCTTGACCGCCGAATACATGGGCGGTATCTGTTCGAGTTCGCCCGTAAAGCGCGAGAGCGCCGCCTCCACGTCCGACGCCGTGACCGTGACCGGACGCGTTTCCAGTATGCTCCCGGTGATGTCCTGCGTATCGGTGACAAGTCCGAGACGCAAGCCGCCGACGTACTCTTTTTGCGTATTTTCGGCGTACTCGACCGCTTTCGTAGCCTGTCCGACGAACACCGGAAGAACGCCCGTCGCCATGGGGTCGAGCGTCCCGCCGTGCCCGATACGCTTTTCGCGGAGGATTCCCCGCAGTTTCGCGCATACGTCCATACTCGTCCATCCGGCGGGCTTGTCGATAATCAGGATTCCGTCAGGCACGACTTTTCCCTTCTTTCTATCTTAACGCGTCCGTTACCGCAATGCGGCGCGGTATGTCAGGCGTCCGCGACTTGCGCGATACCCGACAGAATTTGCCGCCGCGCCTCCTCGAACGGCCCGTAAAGCGTACAGCCCGCCGCCGCCGCGTGTCCGCCGCCGCCGTAAAGCTGACAGACTTTCGTCGCGTTGACGCGTTCGCCCGTGCGTAACGAAACTTTCCACTCGTCCGGCTTCAATTCCCGCAACGTAACCGCGCAGTCCACGCCCTCAATCTGTCCGCCCAGCGACGACAACTCCTCCGCGTCGCTCTCCGTCGCCTTCAGCGATTCCATGAGCGTCAGCGGCACGGACATCAGCACAACGCGGCCCTTGTCGTAGAACTCCGCCTCCCGTAACATTGCCGCTTCCAACTGCATACGCACGCGGGTTTTGGTACGGAAACACAGCTTGTTGACGCTCCGGTAGTCAATCCCGGTACGCAACAGCGCCGCCGCGACCGCGTGCGTATGCGCGGTGGTATTGGCGTAGGCGAAACAGCCGCAGTCCGTCGAGACGGCGACGTAGAGCGGCAACGCGATTTCCGGCGTAATGGGGCCGAGTTGCGCGAGAATGTCATAGAGCAGTTCGCCGCAGGCCGCCGCTTCCGGGCGTACAATATTCGCCTTCCCGAAACGCTCAAACGACGGATGATGGTCTATGGCAAGGTCAACGCGTCCCTTGTACATGGCGGCGTTGTCGGGGAACAGATTCTCCGTGGCGATGTCAACGGATACGACTTTTTCCGGCGCGAACGTCTCCGGGGCGGCGTAGGGCGTGAAATACGGCTCCGTTATACGCGTCAGGCCCGGGTTCGGGTACAGGTACGCTGCCTTGCCGAGAGCGCGTAACCCCGCGCACAGCGCCGCCGCGCACCCTACGGTATCCCCGTCCGGGCGGATGTGCGTCAAGATTAGGATATTGTCCCAAGTTTTGAGCAGTACGGCGGCTTCATGGACTGTCAGCATACTTCATTCGTCCTCTCCGGTTGTATTCCCGTCAGTATCGGCGTCCGTATTCGTTTCGGCGTCGCTATCTTCTTGCGCGTCGGCGTCGGCATTGATTCCGGCGTCGGCGTCCGTATCCGTTTCGGCGTCGGGACGCTCCACGCGTCGCAGAAGTTCCAGCACTTGCGCCCCGCGTAACATGGAATCGTCCCCCGAAAACTGCAATTCCGGCGTATAGCGTAAGCGCAACGCGCCGCCGATTTCGCGCCGCAGGAATCCCGACGCCGATTTCAAACCCTTTAAAACGTCCTTTTCCCGCGACTTGTCCAGTACGCTCACATAGACTTTCGCGTAACGCAAATCCGACGTGGTATCCACCCGCGTGACCGACACCATGCCCGCCGTATTCACGCGGTGGTCTTTCAACTGCCGGATGAGCGCGGATAACTCCCGCTGGATTTCCTCGTTAATGCGTCCGATTCTGTTGCTTGGCATTGCTTCTCCTTTCCGCTTCGCGCTTTCTTCTGAACTCCGCCAAATCCGCTATCATTTCCTCTTCGGACGCCCAGCCCGTGTCGCCGTCTAAAATCGCGTCCACGCGTTCAAAAGCGCGGCGCGCCCGTTCCGCTTTCCGCTGTCCGTCCATATACATAAGATACTTGATATAACTGACAGCGGCGTTCCGGCTTTCCTCCGTCAGGC
>JAFSOM010000164.1 GCA_017447005.1 Oscillibacter sp. | reverse complement strand
CGTGCGTTGCCATGAAATATTGGAAACGAAACATCCCGAACCGAAAATTTCATCACAGACCAGTTTCAAATTCGCGTATTCCGTATCGTCAATGCTGATAAAGATAGCCCCATCGTCAGAAAGCAGTTTGTAGAGCAGTCGCAGACGCGGATACATCATGCACAGCCATTTGTCATGTCGCGTCAAGTCCTCGCCTTCTTCTCCGACAACTTCCCCCAGCCATTTGCGGATTTTCGGGTCGTTCACGTTGTCATTATAAACCCATCCCTCATTTCCCGTATTGTAGGGCGGGTCACAGTAAAGCATATTTACTTTGCATTCAAAACGCGGCAACAACGCTTTGAGCGCGTCCAGATTATCGCCGTGAATAATCATGTTGCCGCCGTCTGCGTCGCCGTAGCTATAGCGGCGTTCCAATACGCGGTAGGGGACTTCCTGATGATGATTGATAACCTTGCTTTTTCCAATCCATTCCAACGTCGGCATAACGCGTTCTCCTTTGCCGGAAAATCTTTGTCCATTATACGCCAAGATTTCATGAAATGCAATCCTTTTGCGGCGTTTCGTGCGTGAGGCTCAACGTGTCCGGGGCAAGCGTGAAAATCTCCCGCCCCATTTTTCGGGCGTAACGGACGGTCGCCGCCGTCCCGCCGCGCCTTTCGCCGTTGTAGACCGCGAACAGAATCGTGGAATGGCTGACCAGAAAGCGGTCGCGTTCCAGCATACAGTTCCGGCGATACTCCCGGTTGACGTAGAAAACGCCGTCCGCGAGATTCAGAATGGCGCGGTATCGTTCTCTGGAAGCGTCCGACCATTTGTCGGCCTGCGCGACGCACGGCAGAATGCAGAGCAGTTTTATCTTTTTGTGCGTCTCCCGCGCCGCAAGAACCGCCTCAGCCGCCCAAATGTCCGTCCCCTCAGCCATGCCCGATAAGTAATGGATGATTCCCTGACCGATAAACTTGTCCAGATTTTCGCGCAAAGCCTCTTTCAAAACAACGCAGTCCGGGGAGGTTTCGTCGTACTTCCACGGAAATTTCTTCGGCCTGTGTCCCGAAAACGCCACCGCTTGAATGTCCATAACGCCGTTCCTTTCTCATGTAATTAACTCATTAGGGTTATTTTAACTCAAAAAGGTTAATCTTTTCAAGAGTAATCAGGTATCCTCAAAGAAAAAACTTGGGGTGATTCCTGTGACTGTTGGAGAAGCCGCCAGAGCGCGTATCTTGGAACTGTGCCGCTATCACGACATATCCCTCAACAGGCTGTGTACGGAAAGCGGCATTACGCAATCGACCCTCAATAACTTTATCAGCGGAAGAAACAAGAGCGTCACTATTTCGACGCTGAAAAAAGTATGCGACGGGCTTGGAATGTCCATTGAGGATTTTTTCAAATCCGACCTTTTTCATGATTTGGAGCCGGAAATCAAATAAAAAAGACGCGCCGCGCCGTCCCTCATGGGGTGGCGCGGCGCGTTGACGGTCGCCTCCTTCTTTTAATACGCCTGATTCTGTTGTTGGCGTTGCTGTTCCTGTTGCCGCTCCTGATACTCCCGCTGATTCTGTTCCTCTTGCCGGATTCCCAAAATCCTGTCCACGTTCTGTTTCGCGGTCTGGAAGTCAATCATCTCCTGACGGTACTGTTTGAAGCGTTCGTATTCCTGCTTCT
>JAFSOM010000014.1 GCA_017447005.1 Oscillibacter sp. | reverse complement strand
CTGGTCAGACGCGGGTGGTATCCTTCCGGAATCATCAAGTGCGGGTGATAGCCTTCCGGAATGGCAAGAGTACTCATAGCGTTTCCTTTCTCCCGGATGACGGGTTCCGAAATCAGGACAGTTTCGCAAGTCCGGCGCGGAGACGCCGTAAAGTTTCCGCTTTGCCCAAGATGTGACAAATTTCCACGGCGCCGCCCGGGGTGACGGCCTTCCCGGATACGGCAATCCGCACGGGCCATAACAGCGTAGCGTTCTTGACGCCTAATGCGGCGGCTAACGGGAATAAGGCGTCGTGTACGCTCTCAAACGTCCAATCGGCGATACTCTCCAAGGCGGGAATCGCCGCTTCCAGCATGATTTTCGATACGTCGGGATTCGTTTTCGACTTCTTATTCGTAAACAGCGCGATGTCGTACTCGGGGAGCGCGTCGAAAAAGTCGACTTTCTCCGGGATGTCGGTCAGCTTTTCGCAACGGGCTTGCAGTAGGGCCGCGATTTGCGCCGCGTCAATCGCCGGATTCTTCACGGCCTGCCGGATATACGGCTCCGCGACGCTTACGAACGCGTCCGGGGTCATGCCGCGCAGATACGCCGCGTTGAAATACGTCAGCTTGTCCATATCGAATATCGCCGGGGATTTCGAGATACCGGCGATGTCAAACGCGTCGGAAAGCTCCTCCAGCGTGAAAAACTCCTTCTCGGCCAGTTCGCCACGCGGAGACCAGCCCAGTAAGGCCACGTAATTGAGTACCGCCTGCGTCAAATAGCCCTGCGCGATTAAGTCCTCATAAGAGGGGTCGCCGTTCCGCTTCGACATTTTATGCTGCGCGTCGCGCATGACCGGCGAACAGTGCACATAGGCGGGAATCTCCCAGCCGAACGCCTCATAGAGAAGGTTGTACTTCGGCGCCGACGCAAGATATTCGCTCCCGCGCACGACGTGCGTAATGCCCATGAGATGGTCGTCCACGACGTTTGCGAAATTGTACGTGGGCAGACCGTCGCGCTTTAATAACACTTGGTCGTCCATTTCCGCGTTGTCAACGGTGATGTCGCCGAAAGACACGTCATGAAACGTCGTGGAGCCTTCGCGGGGGATTTTCTGACGGATGACATACGGTTCCCCGGCGGCGGCTTTGGCGTCGGATTCGGCGCGGGACAGGTTGCGGCACGGGTCGTCCTCGCGGTCAAACTCGCCGCTGTCCTCCTCCGACGCGCATTTTTCGCAGAAACAGCGGTACGCCGCGCCCTTGTCCAGCAGTACGTTCGCGTACAGGCCGTATAACTCCCGCCGTTCCGACTGCACGTAAGGCCCTACGGGGCCGCCTACGTCGGGGCCTTCGTCGTGATTCAGCCCGCACTCCTTCAAGGTACGGTAAATCACGTCCGCCGCGCCTTCGACAAGCCGGTTTTGGTCGGTGTCCTCAATGCGCAAAATGAACGTGCCGCCGCCGTGACGCGCTATCAGCCACGTATACAGCGCCGTGCGCAGGTTTCCCACGTGCATATAGCCCGTAGGCGACGGCGCGAACCGCGTGCGGATTTTCCCGTGAGGTATCCGCGTCTCCAACTCCTCTAACGTCATGGGCAACGCCTCCCTTAGCGAATCCTTTGATAGCTCTATGATACCCTGTTTTCCCCGATTGTCAAGCGGAAATCCGGCGAATTCCTCGCGGAATATGCGTAAAGCGTCGCTATGAACGATAAACATTCGGTAAAATGGAGGACAGACGGCGGGAACGGTAAGACAGTACCATTTCCGGCGACAAACTCCGCAAATATCCGCCCACTTCCCGCACGCTCCGCGAGATAAAGGAGAGTTCCCGCGTTTATGGACTTGCGCAAGATTCTTGTCTTGACATTCGACAAGTAGGAAACCCGTACATGTTTTTATGCCGACTTATGCAAAAAAAACTTGACAAGCCTGTGAAAACGTGCTATAGTGACCGAAGATTTAGGGTAGGGCACGGTTGCGGACGGTCAAGAGCGTTTGCGTAATGCGTATTCCGTTAAAGGCGTTACGGCCCGGTAGTTCAGTTGGTTAGAACGCCAGCCTGTCACGCTGGAGGTCGACGGTTCAAGTCCGTTCCGGGTCGCCATCATTCGTTCGTTTTTGGTTCGTCCTTCGCAAGGCTCGGAAAGCCTAAGAAAAGAAAATCGTATCTGTAAACGCTGCTGTAGCTCAGTCGGTAGAGCGCATCCTTGGTAAGGATGAGGTCGGCGGTTCAAATCCGCCCAGCAGCTCCAATGTTTACGCTGAAATCTTATGATTTTGGCGTATTTTTATTGTTTTTCGCAACTTTGGCTTGACCTCGTGAATAAGGAACAGGCTATTTTGCAAACAGCTGTGCAAATTTTGGTGTCCAAATGGTGTCTAAAACCGCGTAGCCATGCGGGTTTGCGGGTTTTAGGCTTTGCAAATGGCGAGCAAATATCCGTCAGTCCGAGCCGTAAATATGGTCGATAATCTCACCGGAACGCCGTACCCCGTCGCGGCCTTTGGCGTATCGGCGCATCGTCATAGTCGGAGAAGCGTGTCCAGCCGCCGCCTGCGCCGTTTTTACGTCCTTGGTCTGGTCGTAAATATCCGTCAAAACGGTCGTGCGGAAACGAATCGGGGTAATATTGTCCTCAAAACCCGTGTCCCGCTTGATTCTCTCACACATTCTGCGAACTTTCTGGTAGGTGTAGGGCGTTTGTCCGCCGAAAACGAACTCGTCCGCGCCTCCCGGGTTCAGAAATCGGGCCGCGATTGCGGACAGGCCAATAACCCGAACGCTGGCTTCCGTCTTCGTGCGCTTGACTTCCGGCTGATTTCTCGTCGGGTGCGTGACGGCGCGACGAACGCTCAAAGTCATGCTTTCAAAGTCAATATCCGCCCATTTGAGGCCCAAAACCTCCTCTAAACGTAACGGATGAAGGGCCTGAATCGCCAAATACGCCCTGTCAGTCGACTTTTCGACCTTATCGAGATTCCGAATGAGAAAGCGCATTTGTTCGACTGTGTACTCCTCCGTGACCTTGCTCGCCTCGCCCGTAATTTTGAGGCGGCGCGATTTGAGCGGGTTTCGGGGGAGCAGTCCGTCCTCCACCGCCGCTTCCAGAATCATGTTCAAGACCATTTTGGCCTTTTCCTTGGTGGATTTCGTCCCGGTCATGGAATTGAACAGGCTCTGAATATCATCCGTCGTGATGTCCTCCACCGCCTTTTCTCCGAAAGCGGGAATAAGGTAGAGCTTCAACTGGCGGCGGTACGTCGCGGCGGTCGCGGTTTCGATATTGGGCAGAGAATAGACCTGAAACCAGTTTTCGGCGTATTCGCCAAAAATATGGCGGTTAGAGGCTTGAATTTTCTCCATGCCGGAGCCGGAGAGTTTCATGAGTTTTTCGGCGTACTCCTGCTCGGAATTGGCGTGAATCCATTTCCGAACTCCGTTAATGATGACGCTTCGATTGATTTTCATGGGCATTCGGTTTTCCTCCTGATAAACCGGCCCGAAATCGGAAGCGTCCGTACAATTTTCCGCATATCCGTATTTTACCACGAAAACCTTACGCGAACAATGTTCAACTGCCTTTTTCAGCATAGTAAACAAAGTTTTTCTCTCCTTTCGTGAATATCAACAAACTCCCGACCGCCCCTTAAAGCAAGGACAGCCGGGAGTTGATTTCGTTTACAGCGCCGCCCGAATGAGTTCCGCGATTTGATTCGGGAGAAGTTCAGGATTGCTCACGCGTAGATTGACAAATCCCGCGTTTTCAATCTGACGGAACAGCCTTTCGTCGTCCGCGATACGCCGCCCGATTTCCGTAGGGGAATCCCCGCGCCGTAACGCCCTGCGCATGAGGACTTCCTGCGGAATATCGAGATAGACGACGAAAATATCGTACCCGGCGTTTTCGAGTTGCGTGACGCCTTTGGGGTTCAGGACGATGACTTTGTTGACCCTGTCCGGCGTTTCGAGACTTTCTTTGAATGTTCCATAGCGGACATGACCGAAATCCGCCTCATAGGATGTTTCTTCCGCAAAATATCCGCGCTCCGAATAGTAGGCGAACTCATCGGAACTGATAAACCAGTAGTCCGCGCCGTGCTTTTCTCCGTCGCGCTTCGGACGGGTTGCGTACGGGACAATTCGCTCAAAGCCGTTTTCCGACATGTATTTCGCAAGCGTGGTCTTGCCGGACGCAATTTGCCCGACAACGGCGACAACTTTGCCCATATTCCGCGCCTCCCTACTTCTCGAAGAACCCCGTATGGCGCATAGCAATAACGGTGTCATCCAGAATATCGCCGGGCGTCATGCTGTCATACATGAGAACAGCCATCATTTCGCCGGGGGTTATGTCGTCCAAATCCGTGACGGTATCGTAAAAGAATCCCGCGCTGGAACAAAGCGTCACGGTGTAGTTTTTGTCCTCGCCCTTCTCGACGGAATGGACTTTCATAGCCTGCGGGTAGACGATTTCCGCCTTAACGAGAATGCCAATCAAGGCCAGACAGGCCAGTAACTGTCTCATGCTTTGTTCACCCCCAGAACGCTACGCGCCGCCCTGTCTTGCGTCCGGGCGTTAAGCGACATCAAAGCCGCGGTGATATGGTTCAGCGCGTCGGCGTTGGCCTGACAGGCAAACGGGCCGTGCTGGAAATCCGTCAGGCGGTCACGCACGATTTCCAGCAAATCCTCATCAGCGACGCCAGAGATAGAATCCGGGTCATTGCGCGGGCCGTACTGGAAATGAACCTCCCCGTGATAGAAGAGGTTGTCCGCCTCAAGACGCCGGGGAAGTTCTTCCGACGTTACGTCTCCATGCGCGAAAACAGCGTAGTGGTGACGCGCTCCGCCGGGGCCGGGTTCGTCCAGAGCGAACACGTCATTGAGTTTGTTTTCCCGCTGGATAGTTTGCAGTTCTTTCATGGTAATTTCGCCTTTCTTAAAATGCCGTTACGCAGTCATCGAATATAACCGGAATCCGCCGCTTCAACTCTTCGCCAAGCGGACACATGACCTCCCGCATTTGCGGATGGGCGTCTTTCGCTGTGCGGAGGCGCAGGATATGCCGCCACTCGCGGTAGTTGCCGGACATGACAATCTCGGCGGCGGTTGAGTTTGGAAGGACAGTTCTTGCCTCCTGCGGCGTCGCGCCCTTATCCAACAGGGCGAAATAGTCTTTTTCCGATTTCTCGCAGGATTTCATCCAGACTGCAAGTTCCTCCTGCCGGTCGCCCTACGCGAAGAAATACGGAATGACGAACTTCACGCTCTTTCCGAACTTCTCGGCGAAGTAGTTGCAATATCTTGTGGATTCCTGCGCGAACGAACAGAGGCGGTGCCGAACCAGCTCATGCGTTACGCCACGGTCAACCGTGAACTCCACGCTCAGGAAGCTGTGTTCCAACATCGCCTCATGTCCGCTTTTAATCAAACGGCGGATAAGTTTTTTTGCGCTCTCTCCGTCCTCCGTAATCGCCGCCTCGCTTTTATAGCAGACCCTTGCGGCGCGCTCAATGGCTTGCAGTTCCGCAAGGCCGTCAATCGGCGTCAGAATTTCATAGCCGGGTTTAATAAACGGCATAACGTTCTCCTTTCACCAGCGGGCTTTGGAAGTCCGCGTGTCGATGTGCGTAAACGTCGGATATTTTCCGATTCCGTATTTATCGGGATACAGTCCGTTCAGATACGCGTAAACTTTATCCGGCGCGACGCCTTTTACCGTGATGTCCGCCGCCGTTCCGCGAATATGTTGCGACGCGTTTACGCCGCCGACTTTTTTGTTATATGCCGGGGTACGGTACGCGCTGTTGACAGTCACGGGCATTTTGAAATGGTCGCGGACGTTTTGCAGAACCTTCACAAGCTCCATATCGATGGGGATAATATCCGCGCCGTCCTTACAGGCGAACTCCCGGACGCGGAAATTTGCCGAGACGCTCTTTCCGCCGTCGAGGGACTTGTAGAAAATCCGTATGTCGCTCATGACGGCGTTCCTCCTTCGGCGGCGGAAGGCCCGGGCGGTAAAGCGGCGGAGGCCTCCGGCAAATCCGTAGCGACTGAAGTCAGCACGGACATAATGCCCGACAGCGCCGACGCCGACAGGACGCGCACCCAGTCAATATCGCTCATCAGCGCCCCGACGCCAAGCAACGATACGG
>JAFSOM010000163.1 GCA_017447005.1 Oscillibacter sp. | reverse complement strand
TAGCGAATGCCATGCTTCCGGCATAATTCGTTCACAGAATCGGAGAACGTCGTACCCATCAGAAAATCGCACTGGCATTTTACAGCCATTTCCGCCCCCGCGAGACACTTATCTTCCGTATAGGCGACGACTTCCAGCGCGGTGGTTTTACCGCACTTCTTCATGTAGGAAAAGAGGGCTTTCATCTCTTCCAGAGGAAGGGATTCTTCTTTCATGGCCCAGAATTGCGCCTTTGAACGCTTGCACTGTTCAAAGATTTCGTAGGCGTTTTTCACAGTTACGTCATTGTAGGTCAACATAACCACCAGAGAAGGATTTTCTTTCATGTGGGCGCTCCTTTATATTTTACGCGACGCGGGTCGTAGAGTTTTCTTGTCAAAGAGACGTTATCATTGCGCCAAATTCCGCGAACGGATTGGCTTCGCAAATCAGTCAGAGAACGGACGATTCGCCAAGAGAGGTATCATGATGTTGGTATAAAACTTTGTCGCGTCATGGGAAAACTCCGCGACTCCGCCGTATTTTTCAGCGGTCGAGAGAATAGAAGACAGTCCGATTCCATGTCCGCTCTTGTGTGTGGAGAGGTACTTTCCGTTTTTCATTCTCACGCTTCCGTTAAACGTATTGGTTGCCACCATGATGAAATACGTATCGTTGTGGACTCTGGTTTTGATTTGGACGCTCCGTTCTTCTTCGGGAACGCCTTGACACGCCGTGACGGCGTTTTCCAGAATGTTGCCTGTCATGCCGCAGAGGTCGGGAGCCGTCATACGAAACGCCTCCGGCAAATTCACTTGAATTTCCATGCGAATACGCTTCCGCTCGGCAATACGGACATAGTAATTTAAAACTGCGTTCAGGGCCGGATTGAGACAGTAGGTTTTCATATCCTGTTCCGGAAGCGATTCCGCGTAATCGTTGATAAACGCTTCCACAGCGTCAAAATCTTTCGCTTGCGTCAGTTCCTGAAGTGTCCGGATTGTCTGCCGGAAGTCATGCCGCGCCTGTGCGCTGGCTTCCATGTATCTTTGCTGGGCGATAAAATAGCTCTCCTGCATTTCCAACAGCCGGACGCGTTCCCGTTCCTTCGCCGCGGAGAGCATTTCGGTCACGATAAAGTAGAACATGATGTGCAACAGAATCCACATGAGCAAAAGCCCCGTGAGGATGGACGGTATCGCTATGGAAATTTTATTGACGTAGTAGGTTTCGTACTTCTGCGGACGTATAAACAGATTCATGCCAAGGAACAGCGCCGAAAAAGGAACGGTCAGATACCAGACGGTTTTTGAGTTCAACTCGTCAATCAGACGGCTTCCGTATTTCCACATAGGATAAAAGCAGACCGCCGCCGCTACGATTCCAAGCCCCAAATGGCACAGGGCGTATTCCGTCGTGTAGGAATCCGCGCCCAACGCCGGATTTTTGACAGCGTCAAAGCAGGCGGCGTAATTGCCTAAAATCGACATGAGCGCAATCACGGAGCAAAACACGGCGACGGCTTTGCTGATATGGACGCGCAACGCGTGACGGTACGCGCCAAAAAGCGCCGGAAGCGCGACAACGAACAGGAACGTATTCGGCGCGAGCGAAAGCGAGCGACTCAAAAGCGCGATAAGCGGAATTGCGACAGCGAGCGCCGCGCCAAAAGACAGAGCCGTGAACCGACAGCCGTATTTTAGCTGATTTCGCATAGGGAACAGGCAGAGAGCCGCGCTCGGAATCAAAATCAAATACGTCAGAAAATACCCCAACATTCCGCCTCACTCCTTTACGTCTGATTTCTGGTTTGCAAAAACAGGTAATTGCGCCATATTTGCGTGAGCCTTTTCGCGTTTCTGATACTGACGGACAGACTGGATCCGTCTTTCAAAACGCAGACGGTTTCCGTAAACGCCGTTACATATTCCAAGTTGACGATGACGCCGCGGGCGATTTCCAGAAACCGCGCGTCCCTCAAAAGTTTTTCCGCCACGGATGAAAACGTCATGCGGGCGCGGTATTCCGTTCCTCCTTTATCCCGGACAATCAGATAATTTCTGTCCGCCCGCAAAAACAGAATCTCACCGTATAAAAGCGCGACATCCTTCCGGTCGCTGGAAAAGGAAAAGCGGCTTTCCTCTCTTTGCGATTGTATGCGAAAAATGCGGTTCATGACCTTCCAGAGCGCGTCCGGCCAGTCGGATTTCAGGATGTAGTCGTAGGCGTTCCAGTGAATCGCGTCGGCCTGACATTCGTCGCTGTCGGTCAGGAATACCAGCAGGGCGTTATCGTCCGTGGCGCGGATTTTCTCGGCGACTTCAATGCCCGTCATGCCGTCCATGAAAATATCCAGAAAGACGACGGCGTACAGAAAAGGACGATAATCCGTCAACAGCGTTTCGCCGCTCAAAAAAGGATGAAACGCGATTTCCGTACCGTTCGCGGCGGCGTATTCCGTCAATGCGTCTTTCATTTTGTCCAAGTCCGCCTGATTGTCATCAACCATCGCAATGTTCATGTACGCCTCCTTATTTCGGAAATCAAAGCGCGTTCATCAGAGCGCGAAGCCTCTCCGACGCCTTTTCCGTCTCAAACTCTTCCAGCGCGGCAATGGCCTTCGACAGCAGGGAGCGGAGAGACTGCCCACGGAAGAAACTATCCCCACACTTTTTGAGAATTTGTTCCGCCTGCTCCACCTCGAAACTTTCCAGACAATTCAGCGTTTCCTCCAACATGGCGCGAAACTCTTCCGGCGTGATTTCCGCACCGGAGACGCCCGGCGTGTCAGTCATAGGTTGCGCGTCGTTTTCAACAGTCCGCTTCGCCGCGCCGCCTAACGCCCGTCGAATGGTTTCCGCCGTCTCCCGGTAGCGGTTCAGCAGAGGAACGCAACCGGATTTAATAGTAATATCGTCGCCGTTTTTCGCGGCGTTCTCCTGCGCGAAAGCCATATCGGACAAAACGTCCGCGCCAATCATACGCGCCCCGCTTTTGAGCGCGTGGACGTGAACCTCGTACCCGCGCCAGTCGCCCCGCGTCACATCGTTCCGGATGGCGTCAGACTTGGCCTCCTGTTCCGTTGCGAAACTGTTTAACAGTTCCAAGTAGAAATCCCTGTCCCCGGCGGCGTAGCGCAGTCCCTCTTCCGTCCGGAATCCGGCGGCGGACAGCGCTTCCAATGGATTTTCCGTCTCCGCCCGTGCATTCATGCCCGGCTCTGTGTCCGGTTGCGCCGCTATCGGCAAGCCTGTTTCCATATTCGAGGCGTCGCGCCAGCGAAACTTGTCTTCCGGCAGATACCGCGCCAACATCTGTTCCAATTCGTCCGTTTCAATGGGTTTCGACAGGTAGTCCCGGAAACCCGCCCGGAGATACTCTTCCCGCGCCCCCGCCACGGCGTTGGCTGTCAGCGCGACAATCGCCGTAGTTTCCGGCAAATCGCCCCGCTCGCGCAGAGCGCGGAGCGTTTCAATGCCATCCATGCCGGGCATCATGTGGTCAAGGAAAATCAAGTCGTACCGCTTTCGCGCCGTCATTTCCAGACACTGTTCGCCGCTCTCCGCCATATCCGGCGCAATCCCGGAGCGTTTCAGCAGTCCTTTCGCCACTTTCAGATTCATCTCGTTGTCGTCCACTACCAGAACATCCGCGTCCGGGGCGAAAACAATCCGACGCCGACTCTCCTGACGAACCGTCTTGCGGCGGTTCCCATAAATTCCAATGGGTTCCCGTTCGACGACCCGCTGGGTCAGGCGGAACGAAAAAGTCGAGCCATGCCCGTAGACGCTCCGGACTTCCATTTTGCTGTCCATCATTGCCAGCAGACGCTGTACAATCGAAAGGCCAAGCCCGGTTCCCTCGATGCTCCGGTTCCGCTCCTGCTCCAGCCGCAGGAAAGATTCGGAGAGTTTTTCGATGTCCTCCTCACGAATGCCGATTCCGGTATCCGTCACGCTGATTTCCAGTTCGCAGTCTTCCTCCCCGTTCCGAAGCAGTTTCATACCCAAGGTAATGGAACCGGAAGCCGTGTATTTCACGGCGTTTGTGAGCAGATTGGTGATAATCTGCCGCAGGCGCATATCGTCGCCATAGAGGGCGCGGGGAATCGCCGCGTCAATGTCCAGCGACAGTTCCAGTCCCTTTTTCGCCGCCCGTTCGGAAACCATGTTCGCCAAATCATCAATCAGTTTCAGCGTCTCGTAGCGGGCCTGAACCAGTTCCATTTTCCCGTCCTCAATCTTGGAGAAATCAAGGATACTGTTAATCAGGGAGAGCAACGTCTGGCCCGCGCTCTGGATATTGGCGGCGTATTCCAGAATATCCGGGTTTCCGCTCTCATTCAGAATCATTTCGTTCATGCCAAGGACGGCGTTAATGGGCGTCCGGATTTCATGGCTCATCTGGGCAAGGAACATCGATTTCGCTTTTCCTGCGCTGACCGCCGTTTCCGCCGCCTCCAGCAGTTGGCGGTTGACCTCCTCCTGCCAGCGAATTAAGCGGTTAATTAAAATCACAATAACCACGATACAAAAACCGAAAAGCGCGAGGAAAACCAGCGCAACCAAAACCGCTCCGCCATAGATAATCCGCCAGCGGTCCGCCACCATGACCGTAAAGCCCGAAGCGGTTTTCCGGCTGAGACAGGCCATCAGGCGTCCGGCGTAGTCCCGCAGGAACGTGACGCCTTCCCGGTTGTACGTTTCGGCGTACTCCGTATCCTCAACGCTGACCGCCACGTCCCGGCTCATCTGGTAGCGCTCGTTGGGATGGTTGATAATAATACGGTCCGAGTCCACAAGAAAAGCGTAGCCTGCGCTGGAATAGCTCTCGCCAAGGACATGAATCAGCTTGTCCAGAAAGAAGTCAATGCCAAAAATGCCGAGAAATTCATTTCTTTCCCCGTAGACCACGCGGGAAAATGTGACGCAATAGTAGCCGGTCTGCGCGTCCATGTAGGGAGATGATATGTTGAAGCCTGTGACGGAACGCTCCGTGTCCCTGTACCACGGGCGGTTCTCCAACTGAAAATCCTCATCCGGAATCCAGCCGCTGTTCATAATCAGGCTGTGTTCGGCGTAGGGATTGCCAATATAACAGGCGGAGATTTCCGGGTAATTCCGGGCAATGGCGTCAAGCCAGCGCACCGCTCCTTCATAATCTTTCATCATCTCAGGCTGGGCCGAAATGACATCCGCAAACATATAAAGAATGCTTTGCTGGCGGGTAATCCACTCGTTCAACTGGTTTTCAAACGCGTCCGTCTCTCTGCTCATGCGCGTGTTGCCCAGATTGACGGCGTCGCGGGCGCAAAACGCAAGCACAAGCGCCAGAGAAATCAGCAGGGTGACAATAATTCCGTCCCTTACTTTTCGGCTGGGCGCCCCGATAGCGGCGCCGTTGTCCCCCGCTTTTTCACGCTCCTGTTCGGACGGCGTGGCAAGAAGGTCGGCGCAAGAGCGGAAATTTTCGATTCCCTCGGTAAGCCGCAAGCCCGATTCTTTGATTTGCCTGACAGCGTCCGCGGGCGATTCGCTCTCTTGAATCAGTTTCCAGTCGCTCAGGCGCACAATTTGCGCCGCCGTTTTTTTCAGCCGCTTCGAGAACGCGTCGATTAAGCGTCCTTCCTCCTCCAAGGCGTCCGCCGTCCGTTGACGGTCACGAATCCCCGTCACATAGAACACCAGCACCGCCGCCAACATCAGCAGATTGACCGACGCCATCATAATCATCTGTCGGTAACTGTCGGCGTAGAGGGTGGCGGTATCCGAGCTAAGAATCAGAAACCAGCCGTTGCTCGTTTCGGAGGAAAACACAATGCGGGATTGTCCCCCGACCCTTGTCCGAAAACTGTCATGCTCATGGGAGGAAACGACGCGGCGGATAACGTCCATGTAATCGGAAAGGCGCTCCTCCGCGCTCTCACCCACTAAAGACATATCCGTATAGCCCGCAATCAGGCCGCCGGAAGTGATAATCATAGCGGTCTGTTCGCTCCCGTTCGTCATATGCTGAATGGTTTCCTGCGCCTTGGAGAAGTTCAGGTCCATGGCCACTACGGTTTCCCCGTCAGACAGCATGGTCGAGACTGTGAAGCACATGGTTCCGGTTCTCGCGTCCTTGTAAGGCTCCGTGATGTAGACCTCGCCGGGATTTTCCATCGCGCCCACATACCAGACGCGTTCCGCCGCGTGATAGTCGGGCGGGGCTTCAAAGCCGGGGATGACGTGCCAGTCGCCGCCCGCGATATAGACATTCATAAAGCTGTCATTCGACAGGAAACTCTCCCGGCGCGTCTCAAAAAAACGCGCAACCTCATTCCGGCCCGGATTGGAGTCCATAAACTGTTCGGCGGCGATGGCGACGCGCAAAACGTCCGTTTCGGCGGCGGTAATGGTATCCTGAAGGTCGCCGCGAATCACGTCAAGCTGGATGTTCCCGATTTCGTTGGCTTGGGCGGAGGTCTGACTGAGAATCAGAGTGACGTTCATAAAAATGACCGCGAGGAACGTGAGGACAATCGCCACAGTGACGCTGACCCGGAACTTTTCGCTCATGCCGCCCGCGGACGCGTCCGGGCCGCGTTCCAGCAGGGCCATAAAGCCCAGAAAGGCAATCGCGTCGAAAAACAGTTCCACCGGAACGGCCCAGACCGCCTGAATCGTCACGCCCGCCACGGCGACGGTTATCAGAATCAGCGCGGCTGTGCGGTTCGCTTTCGAGATTGCGCCTTTGAAACGGATAAAATACAGCAGGCCGACAATCGTGTAAGCCGCGCCAATGGCGTACAGAGCCAAAAGGCCGGAGCCTCTATGATAAATCAGATTTTCATCGACATAAAAACATAAACGCGTCCAAGGATTGGTCAGAATCAGGATTTCTCCCAGCAGTAACGGCGGAAAGAAGAGGGAAAAGAAGAAATCGCTTTGGCCTTTGGCCGGGCCGGACATATTCAAAATATAGAGCGCAAAGAAAAAGGACAGCGCGTTGTGGGTAACATAGTAAACCATGTGCAGAAGGTTCAGCGTTCCCGCGCCGGCGCCAATATTCGCGCCCATTGTCCCCGCCACGGAAACCGCCGATGAAACGACGACCGAACACAAAATGACTAAATAGATAAAATGCTGGTTTTTGAGCGCGGCAAGCCATCCCTTCGGCAAGGGGAAATACAGTTTCCGGCGCATGGCGACGCTGTAAATCAGGCAGAACAAGCTAAGTAAGAACGCGGAAAACTCCAAAATCATTCCGTCCACGGCAAATTCCCCCTATGCCTTTTCTTTCTCCCGCATTTCATAGCCCGTGTCCTCATCCATCATGGCGAGCAGGATACCCGCGAAAACAGGGTCAAACTGCGTCCCTTTTCCGTTCGCTATTTGTTCCCGAACCTCGCTCTGAGGCAGTACGTCGCGGTAACTGCGGCGGCTGGTCATGGCGTCGTAGGAATCCGCCACGGCGATAATCCGCGCCTCCTCCGGAATCTCCGCGCCTTTCAAGCCGTCGGGATAGCCTGTTCCGTCGTATTTTTCGTGATGCCATCTGGCTCCGATAGAGAGGTTGGGCATTTCCTGAATCCGTTCCAGAATCCGCGCCCCCAGAACCGGATGCCGTTCTATCATTTCCCGCTCCTCCGCCGTCAGCGGCCCCGGCTTGCTGATGACGGAATCAGGGACGCCGATTTTCCCCACATCATGAAGCAGTCCAATCATATAGATTTCCCGCTGACGCTTGTCCGGATAGCCGTACCGCCGCGCAATTTCCCGCGAATACGCCGCCACGCGCCCGGAATGCCCCTTCGTATAGGCGTCCTTGGCGTCAATGGCTTCCGCGAGCGTCTGCACCACATGGAGGGAAAGCCGCTCATTCTCGCGGGTTTTTCGCTCCACTTCCGCCTCCAGATTCCGTTGCAGGCGCACAAGCTGAATCGTATGCCGGACGCGGAGTGCGAGAATTTCCGGCGCGAAAGGCTTCTTAATGAAATCCATCGCGCCCAGTTGCAGGCCAAATTCCTCGGAATCCTGACTTTCATCCGCAGTCAGAAAAATGACGGGAATGTCCCCGCCCGGAAGCGTCCGTTCCTTTATGGCGCGGAAAGTCTCAAACCCGCTGAGGCCGGGCATTTTAATATCCAGCAGAATTAAATCAGGACGGTTCGTTTTGAGAAAGTCCAGCAGAGCGGCGCCGGATTTCAAGGCCGATACCCGCATTTGACGCTGATTCAGGATGTGTCCGGCCGCTTTCAGGCTTGTCACATCATCGTCGGCTATTGCAATCCAATCCATCTCAATACCTCCGTGATTCCCACGCGGTCGCCTCCTTATAATAATAAGCTATCATTATCATAACACAGAAGCCGCGCCAATAAAAGCGCAATTCGTCCCAGCTTTTATGCAATTCGTCCCACTTCTTCCACGCCCGTTTTTGCGTGTGGAAAGGCGCTGTCCGCTTTTCATTCTCACGTTCCCGCAAAACGTAAGGTTTCGCCCGGCAAAACGAAACCGTGTTCAAGGCCGGATTGAGGCGGTATGTTTTCATATCCTGTTCCGAATACGATTCCGCATAACGGTTGATAAACGCTTCCGCAACGTCAAAAATTTATTCTCTCCTCATGGGGATTATTACGCCGCTGAAAAACACATTCCCCTCATGGCGGAAAGTGGCGGTTCCGTTGTATCTCTCCGCAATGGACGTGACGGAGGTCAACCCAATGCCGCTACCGCCGGGGCGCATGGAGAGATAACGGTCGCCGTCTGTCTTCACCTTTCCGCTGAAGCTGTTCGAGGCGACGATGCCGAAGCGGACGGCGTTGGGGCATGAGATTGTCATATCAATCCACCGCTCCGCCTCCGGTATCTCCCGACAGGCGTTGATGGCGTTGTCAAACAGGTTTCCCACAATGCTGCACACTTCCACATCGGAGATAGGGAGCTTTTCAGGCAGTTCCACCGCAATGCGCAGGCGAACGCGGGACGGGCGGGCGCTCTCCGCGTAATAATTCAGCGTCGCGTTCAGAGCCGGGTGATTGCAGTAGATGGTTGTCTCATTCTTAGGCATGGAGACGATATATTCTTTCAGGTATTTCGCCGCGTTCTCCGCGTCTCCCGCCGAGAGCAACTCGTCCAGCGTACCAATGACATGGCGGAAATCATGCCGGAAGGCGGCGCTTTCCTTCATGTACGCCTGTAGCTTGCGGTATTGGCTTTCCTCCATCTCCAGAATGCGGTTGCGCTCCTGAACCTCGGCCATATCCACCATGCCCCGCACGATGGAATAGAAGACCCAGCACAGCAAAAACAGGAGAATGAGCATCAGCGGCACAACAGTGAAGAACACCTTCCCCATGTTGTTGACGTGCAGGGTCTCATACTGTTTTGGGACGGTCAGCACATTGAACGCCAGAAACACGACGGACACCGCCGTGCTGATGTTCCACACCCTGCGGATGCGGAAATGGTCAATCAGCCAGCTTCCGTAATGGGCAAGGGGCCACGACAGCGTCGCCGCGAATGCGACGCTCAAAGCAAACTGAAACACGCCCGCCTCCAGACTTTTCTCCTCAATAGTGGCGGTAGGGTGACGGAAGGCATCGAAGGCGTTGGCAAAGTTGGAATTGAAGCTCAGAATCGCGCAGACCAGCACGAACACGGCGAGCGTCTGGTAGAACGGCGTCTTCAGCGTTGCGTGGAATGCCAGCAGGCACACCAGCGCGACGGGCGCCAGCAGGACGTTGTACTTCATGGAATAGGCCGTGTCCAGCAGGGTCAGTAGCGGTATACTGACGCACAGCGCAAGCCCCGTTCCCATCAGCACCTTTTTCACGCCGCAACGGAACTGATTGCGCATGGGTAGGCAACACATCAGCGCCGCCGGGATAAAGACGCCGCTACAGAACAAATCGGTCAAATAGGTTTCCATACTCATACGCCACTCCCGCCTCCCGGATAGTTTGTCTGCATCCTGTTTATCAAGTAGTTGTTCCATAACTGTTCCAGCTTTTTCCGGCTTCTCGGACTGATTGGAATGGGAGAAGCCGCGGACAGAAAACAAAGGCTGTTGTCAAAGTTCTGGATAAACGCCATATTGACGATTACTCCCCGGCGTATCAGAAGAAAGCGCTTGTCCTTCAGCAGAATATCGCTGGCTTCGGCAAAGGTCATCCGGGTATGCAACGTCTCGCCGGAGCGGTCTGTGACTTCCAGATAATTGGGCGTATCCGTTCCCACCATGACCAAATCGTCATAGGGAACGCTCCGCTCCATCCCCCGGCTGAAAAACGAGAAGCGGGGAACGGATACGGGCGCGATACGGTCCAGAATGTCATCAAGCGCCGGAAATATCTTCTCCTTGGATATGGGTTTTTCGACATACTCAAACACATGGAGGCGCCATGCGTCCGGCATATGTTCGTTAGAAGTAGTCAGAAAGACAATCAGGGCGTCCCTGTCCGCCTCTTTAATTCTCCGCGCGGCGTCAATCCCGCTCATGCCGTTCATGAAAATGTCCAGAAAGACGGCGGTATACCGGAGCGGTCTGTAATCCCGGAGCAGTTCCTCCGCGCTGGCAAAGGAGGACACGTCGATGCGGACGCGTTTGACTGCCGCATAGTCCATAATAATTCCCTGTATCTTGTTTCTCTCCTCCGGCAAGTCGTCGGTCAGGGCTATATTCATCTACGTCACTTCCTTTTTCGCATTGGCAACAGCCGACCAAGGCAATCATACCACATTCTTTCGCGTCCGTCATGTCAATTCGTCACAGATTTATGTCGATTCGTCACAGGCCCCTTGCGGAGCGCGGCGCGCGTCACTATAATTTTCGGGTGAAGAAACTAAGGAGGTTTTTTTGCCCAAAAAAGTGACATATTTTCAAAATCTCTATCGCAGGAAGGCTGAAAGATAAGAAACGGAGCCTAAACTCTACTCTTTTCGCAACGAACGATAGCGAAATGATAATCTGTCACAAACCGCGCCGCGTAAGCGCGGAATTTCAGAATGGGCGAAGAAGGTAACTTTCATTATGGTTAAGGAGGGAGTTCAGGTCAATGAGACAGTTTTGCAAGCGCGGTTTCAGTTTTCTGATGTCGCTCTGTATGCTGTTCACGCTGGTTCCGGCAGGAGCGGCAGAAACCGGGACAGCCTACGACGCCGGGGAATCGTGTTTCGATTTCGAGGCGGCGAATTACAGCGTCAAAGAAAACGAGGGTGAAATTTCCGTCAAAATTCTGCGGCAGGGCGACGCCAACGCGCCCGTGAATGTCGCGGTCAAAGCGGCGGATTTTCTCGCCGAGTACGGGCGGGACTACGAAATCCTGCTGGACGGGGAGGCGCTTTCCGCTCAAAAAGGCGAAATCGTTGACCCGTCAATGTTCACGTTCGACCCCGGACAGCCTGTCGGGGAGACGGGAGAATCTGCGACAGAGGCAACGCAACCCGCCGCCGAAACGGGAGAACCCGTAGCGGAGACGGCGCAACCCGCCACCGAGACGGCGGAAGCCGTGACGGAGACAGAGGAACCTGCCGCCGAGACGGGAGAACCCGTTGAAAAGACGGAGGAACCCGCCGCCGAAACGGAAGAAGCCGCAACGGAGACGGAAGAACCCGTCAACGAGACGGCGGAAGCGTCCACGAAGGTGGAAGAACCCGCAACAGAGACGGAAGAACCCGCCGCCGAAACGGGAGAAGCCGCCACAGAGACGGCGGAAGCGTCCACGAAGGTGGAAGAACCCGCAACAGAGACGGAAGAACCCGCCGCCGAAACGGGAGAAGCCGCTACTGAGACGGAAGAAGCCGTTGAAGATACTGCGGAAGCCGTTGAGGAAGTCAGTCTGTCAAACGACGCGGCCTTAGCGGGCGTTCAATTCTTTGAAACTCCCGCCGTATCGTTTGAAACGCCGAGCGTATCGTTTGACGTTCCCACGACGGAAGGCGTGACGGAGCCGGAAGCCGCCACCGACGCGGCGGAGTCTGTCGCCGACACGGGAGCCGCCACCGACACGGCGGAGCCTGTCGCCGACACGGAAGCCGCCACCGACGCGGCGGAGCCTGTGACCGACACGGAAAGCGTCACCGACGCGGCGGAGCCTGTCGCTGACACGGAAAGCGCCACTGACGCGGCGGAAACCTCCACAGAGGCGGAAACGCCGTCCAAGGTTGACAGAAAGTCAAATTCACCGTTGCTGGACGCGCAAGCCGCTTATCTCGGCGTTCCAGAGGACGACGACAACCAGCAAATGCAGGACGCCCTCGAAAGAATCACCAAAGACTTGCATACGTTCTTTGAGGAAGCGCAAGGCGCGCAAGGCATCGTATACTTTGCCCCCGGCGTCACGGAACGCGTGTTGACGGTTCGCGTCATTGACAACGACGACGCGGACGGACCGCGCATGTTCCTGATGTCCCTGCTGGGCACGGACTCCGAAAAGGCCGCCGTCGCGCTCAATAACACCGTGAAAGTGACCATTGAGGACGACGAAGCCTACGAGCCGTCCACGTTCAGCCTGTACGCCAAAGACAGGACGCTGACCGTAGACAAGCCCACGGCGACCGTCAAGGTCAGCAGAACCGGAGGGTTGCAGTATTTCGCCACCGCGTATGTGTCCACGGTAACGGAAACCGCGCTTTCCACCGCGTATGAGAAGATGAACTATCGGGAAGTCGGATTCATTCCGGGACAGACCGAAGTGGAAGTCACGGTCACGGCGAAGGAGTTCGACGGCGGCACGTTCGGCGTCCGTCTGGAAACCAACGAAGGCGACTTCACCCGCGAACACTACCTGAAGTTCACCATTGAGGCGCAGGACGCGACCCCAATCGGCGACGCGCCCGATGAGGACGCCGCCGAACTGATGGCGGGCGGCGTCACGCTCGGCGCCGCGTCCTACTTCTACGGGGACGACATAAGCACAAATTCCCTCAACAGTTTCCAGAATTTCCCCGGAGGCTGGAAATCCACGCGTTCAGGCAACGCGGGCGCGTCGGTGCGAGGGGGGTACGATTCACTTCAACGTCGCAATTACGCGCTTCTCGACGCGTGGGCGGACGATAAGGGCGCCTACGGGATGATTGTGTCCAATCAGAAATGGAACTTCACTGGCGTGAAAAATCTGAGTTTCCAGATGAGCGTATCGGGAGACAACTGGCGCAGCGGCAAGTGGAGCATGTTCGGCGCGGCCAGTAATCAAAAATGGAGCGATTACGACAAGGCCTACACCGAAATAGGCGATATGGGTATTACGACAGAGACTGTGTCCGGTGTCGCTTCCTTAAAAGGAGAACACTATCTCAAATTCGGAACGGAAGCGACGTTAGGCGGCAAGAATAACCCTCGCGCCCGTCTGTACTGGTTCAAATTGGACTACGCCAAGTACAGCTTTGACTTGCAGGATTCGCCGCGTATGTTTGAGCGGATACTGTACGACTTCTCGCAGGGAACGCCACAAATCTCCGGCGTTTACTATGACGGCACGAGCCAAACGACCATGACGCCCGGCGCCGTAAAGATTGAGGCCAGGAACGGCAACCGGACGCAGGATGTCGGCGCGTTCTATACCAACGCGGAAAAGGCCGTCACGATAACCGCCGCCGACGGCGTCGCGCAACATGGCTTCATACTTGCCGGCGTGTATTTCGTCAGCGACGACAGAAGCGCAAGCTCCATGTGGGACGGCAGGCAATACACGAACCGTGGCAATTATTACTATGTAGACGCGGATTCCAATGGGAAAATCAATCTCACGCTGGGCGCGTCGTTCGTAGAGACGCTTATCAGCAAAGGCGTTCTGCACAGCGAACAGCGAGACGAAACCATCCGCGTTTTCCCCAAATATGAGCAGGAAACGGCGAAAGTCCACTTTGAAAACACGGACCGTCCTACAGATTCCGCTGGCAATGATACCGGACTGTATGACGCCGCTCATCTCGCGTCCCATTTCGCCAACATCATTGAGACTTACAACCTTGACGCGCGCGGACAGCAGGAAGATAAGCCGTACTGGAGCGGGCTTTCCCATGCGACGTATACTCCCCGTGATAAGCCTCCTATGACGTACTACGAGACGACCGTGGCGAAAAATTCCGTGATTCGCGTGAAGTCCGTTCCTCTCGGCAGTCGCACCGCCCAAGGCGCGTACTGGTGGTATTTCGGCAAGGAGAATCAGCGAACAAAAACCTATCACAAGGCGGGAGACAGAATCGCCAGCGCGAACTATACGGGCGGGCAACCTGTCAGCGAAACGGACTACACAATGGCGGATATTGTGGTTACGGGCGACCTCTGCATAAAGCCCGCTACGAATGTGCAGACGTTCCGAGTCAGAATGTTCCCCGGCGCAAGGACGCCGGAAACGATGCCTTCCCTTCAAAACGCCGTCGTGGACGTTTCAACGGCGAGCGCTGATATGGATGTGGGCGTCAACGTCACCAATGCCGAAGGCGTGATGGATTTGGCTGACCCCTATCTGGGCAAGGTCTACACGTTGCAGGCCAATCCGCCCCAAGGCTACTACACGTTCTGGACGCGCATGACCGGAGACGCGGACGAAGACGGCACAATTACGGACGCCGAACGGGAAACGCTCGGCAATGTAAACGCCAAGTCCAGCAACCCGGATTATATCTGGGGCAACACCGCCACCATTAAGTTAGACCAAAATGACACCCGTTACTATTACGAGTTCCTCCCGGCGGTTTCGGGCAATTCGGGGCGGAACGCTACCGGGAAGGTTATCCGTCAGAATAACACGCTGAGGGGTCTTGTTGCGCGGGAGCCGGACTTTGCCGAACCCACCCCCATCGCCAACGCCTATGTCAGCGCGGCGGGACAGAACGGCAGAACGGACGCCGATGGCAAGTACGCCATTCCGCTCCCCGGCGCAATGCCGAGTTCGGGCAATGTTTCGATGACCCTCAGCCGCGACGGGCGGACGTACCACAGTCAGACGAGGATTCAAGCCAGCACGCTGTTTAAGATTCCCGCGCTGGAAGAGTTCGAGCCGAAAGAGGTCTCCGCGTCGTATGAGAACAAAGGCCCGGTGTCAGGCGGCGGCATCAACTGCGAGGACGAGAACGTGTCCATTACCGTGGCGGTCACGTCCACCGGCACAGTGATTCCAACCAAGGCCTTTTTCTCCCTCTACAATCAGCAGGGCGCGGAACGCTTCAAACTGAACTGGTACGAAACGAGCGCCACTACCGACCAGGAGACGGAGCCACGGGAAGTGTTCAGGGACGGATATTCGGTAGAGTACCGCACGGAGCGCGTCCGCGAAAAAACGACCCTTTACGCGACGATTACCTTTAACCCCCGTCGGGACACGTCCTCCGGCAACCAGATTTACGTCACCTTTGCCGACCAGAGCGGCGTCCAATACTCGCCGATTAACGTCGGTTACACGTTCTACACGCCGCTGACGCTGGGAGAGTTCATCTTTGGCATGATTGGCAGTCCCACGCTGGAGAATGTTGTTACCAACAGCGGCGTCCTTGACCTGATTGGCGACCCGCTCGGCAATACGGACCTTGGCGCTGTGACAGGATTCGCCTCCACTTCTTACGAGCACTACCCGCCGAATGTCGCCAGGGAAAATCAGGAGAACAGTAAGATTCAAATGACCTCCAACACGTTCGGATGGGCGTCGGAGTTCTCCTCTACCGGAGGATTTGACCTCAATAAGGAAATCAATGAGAACGGCGGCTCGTTCGATAGTTTCATGGATGGTCTCGACGGCAAGAACGCCAGTTCCGCCGGCGGCTTCTCCGCCAGCGGCAGTTACGGTTTCTCCATTACGCCCGAAATCGGCTTCCGTCTGACGACTTCCCAGCGCAACATCACGGAGCAGGGGAATACCGTGACAAAACATTGCTTTGAAGACCTTGTGTTCTACGTCAAGCTCGGCTTTGACGTGAGCGCGGAGGCGACCATTACCACGCCGATTTACGTCGAGGTTTTAGTCGGCGGGCGGTTGTCCGGAAGTATGGCGGGCATATACCATATGTTTATGCAGTATCCGGACTTAGCCGAACAGCAGGGCGTCCTCCCGTTCGACAGCGAGAATTTCGGCCTGTTCAAGAGCTTCCCCAATAATCCCGTCCAACGGGAAGGCTATATCTTCATTGACCCGCAGCTTGACCTCAAACTCGGCGTGGGCGGCTGTAGCTGTTATATCTACGGAACTGCGATTTTCAAATTTGACATTGATTTCCAGTTCACGTCAGCCCGCATCAACGCTTACGCCGATTTGGCGTACCGCATGAACTTCGGCATTGAGGCTTTTGGCATTGAGGTGTATGAATACGAGACGCCGGAAATCCTCCGGTTCAAAATCTTCAATACCGAAGGAACCAACGCCCACATCAACTTCGGCTATGAAGTCGCGCAGACGCTCAACGCGCAACTGATGAGCGCCGCCGACGACGACATTACCCAGACAAGACCCGTAGAGCGTTCGTATCTGGCGAACCGTACCGGCTGGCAGGTTTCCGACGCCGTGACGCTTCTTGACGCGGAAGGAAGCGTCGAGAAAGAACTGCGCGGCGGTTCGTCGGACAATATGCAGGTGCAGATGGTTCCCATTAACGACAACGACGATTTGCTCATGGTCTTTGTGGACGACGCTCCCGCCCGTTCCACCGGAAACAAACGCGCCGTCTACTACTCCGTCTACAGCGCCTCCCGCGACAGTTGGTCAACGCCTGCCATCATCCATGACGACGGGACGCCCGACGACTACCCGACTTTGCAGAATCTCGGCGACGGCAAGATTTTAGCGGCGTGGTCTTCGGCGGAGCGCGTCATGCCCGACGACGCCAACCTTGAAACTATGGCAAGCGCCATGAACATTGAGGTAGCGTTCTTCGACGCGTCCTCCCGCACGTTCGGGGAATCGGCGGTTCTGACCAAAACCACGGAAGGCGATTTCACCGCCGACATTATGCCCCGCGCCGCCTATGACCCCGCAACCGACCGTATCATTCTGTATTACACCAAGACGGAATACAGTGATTTGAAAGTCCTGTCCGACTACGGCAAGGCGGAATCCGTTGTCGCGTACCTGTTCTATGAGAACGGACAGTGGAGCAATACCGGCGACGCCTACGCCGCCGACGAACTGGAAGG
>JAFSOM010000162.1 GCA_017447005.1 Oscillibacter sp. | reverse complement strand
GTTCAGCCCCACGGAGCCGTTGCTTTACGCGTACTATCAGGACATCAAAACGCGTCTGTTACGCGAACCCGGCGCCGCTTACGGATACCGCTTTTCCGACGAGGATTTCTACGTTTATCTGCTGGCCCACGCGTACCATCATTTCCGTTACGCCGGAATCGGTCTGCGGACGCTGGCGGATATGTACGCGTACCGTCGGGCGAAGGCGGCGCGTATGGATACGGCGTATCTGCGGCGGGAGTTGGACGCGCTCGGCCTGACAGAATTTGAAACGCGTCTGGACGGACTTTCGCGGAAACTGTTGTCGCGTCCGGCGAAGACTGCGGAAAATTTCAAGGCGTTGGGGCCGGAGGAGCGGACGTTCCTAGAGTATCTATCGCAATCGGGAACGCACGGGACGGACAAGGGAATCACACGAAACCTGCTCAAAGATATGCAAGCGGAGGACGGCGGACGCGCAAGCCTGTGGGGGTACTGTCTGGCGCGTCTGCGGATTGCGGCGAAACGTTACGAGGGCGCGAAAGAATCCGTTCCGGCGGCGTTGTATCCGCTGTATCTGGGCGGCAGTCTGGCGCGGGACGCGATACGAAGCCGAAAGAATATCCTGCGCGACATCCGGCTTGCGCGTAAAGAAACGCAATCCGGCGACGCGCAAGACAAAAAATAACGGGTCGGCGGCAATCCGTCGGCCCGCGTTCGCTTAAACTTTCAGTTGCACGATTTTCTGATAGAGCAGAATATACTTATCCTTGACCATAAAGTTACTGTGGTAATGTCCGAAGAACCAGAGGCGGAAGTTCAGCCGATTGGAGACGGATTCGAGAAAGTCCGTCAGCTCGTTGGTTTCGTACCCGCCGCGGACAATCGCGTTTTGTACGGATGTCGGCGCGCAGTGCGTGATGACGTAATCCGCCTTCCATCCGCAACGCTCTAATGTACTCAACGCGGTACGGTACTCCTCCGCGCTGGGCAACTCCTCTTTCCACCACGATACATGATTAATGCGGAAATACGCGTCCCGGCGTTGGAGTTCGCGGTACTTTTGCCGGAATTTCGGGTCGTCGGGTTCCAGAATGCCGTCGGGGATGTCGTGACAACTCGCCCCGCCCATAGTAAAGAAGCGTTTGCCCTCCAATTCAAACATCTGTCCCCGCGTCAGGTGGATAACGGATGGCCGGATACGCTGAATCACGCCGCCGCGCCACTCCTCTTTCGGGAACGTCGCCAGAAGGTCGTAGTTTTCATGATTCCCCGTGATAAAGAGCGTGGTAAACGGACGCTCTTCCAGCCAGTTCAGCCAATACTCCTGTTCGCGGCTCTGATTCCATACTCCGCCGAAGTCGCCGCAGATGATGACGTAATCCGCTTTGGTCAGTTTGTCCAGTTCGGGGAACTCGCCCTCTTTAAAGCGCCGGAAATCCCCGTGGGTATCGCCGGTAATGTAAATCACGCCAACCGCCCCCTGTCCGCTTGTATTCGCTCCTACTATACCCTTCCCGGCGGAAAATGTCAATCGTCCGCGCAAAATCGTTTGACGAGCGGCGCGTTATCCCGTATCATCGGACGGACGGCGCGAAAGTCACGCTTGCAGGCCTAACGCCTCGCAACTGCGCGCCAATTCGTCAGGGATTGCGATATGCTGGGGGCAGACTTCCATACAGGCCCCGCATTGAATGCATTGCGTGGCGCTGTTGCGTCCCTGTCCCTCCACCTGAAAACGCAACTCCCCGAGGGCCTTTTCCTTGTTCCGGTAGAGCGTGAGCAGATTCATAGCGGTGAACGTGCCGGAAATGCCGATGTTATTCGGGCAGACTTTCGCGCAATAGTTGCAGGTCGTGCACGGAATCAGCGGAATGGCGTACAAGGCGGCTTGCGCCTGTTCGATAGTCTTTTGTTGCGCGTCGGACAGTCCGGTAAAGTCGCGCATGGCGGCGAGGTTGTCGTCCATTTGCGCAAGGTCGCTCATGCCCGACAGCACGGTAATGACGCCCGGGAGACTTGCCGCGAAGCGTACCGCCCACGACGCCGGGGACGAATCCGGCTCCGCCGCTTTCAGGATTTCCGTCACGCTCTCCGGCGGATTGGCGAGCATACCGCCCTTGACGGGTTCCATAATCACGACGGGCTTTCCGTGTTTCCGGGCCACCTCATAACAGCCGCGTGACTGAATCGCGGGGTTCTCCCAGTCGGCGTAGTTGATTTGAAGCTGTACGAACTCCGCCTCCGGGTGCGCCGTCAGAATCGCGTCAAGCTCTTCCGGCGTGGAGTGGAACGAGAAACCCGCGTGACGAATCAGGCCTTCCCGTTTCTTCTCCTGTACGAAGTTCCACAGGTCGAAGTCGTCAAAGACATGGGTACGGTGTTCGCCGAGATTGTGGAGCAGGTAGAAGTCGAAGTAGCCCGCGCCCGTCTGACGAAGGGAAGTCTCAAACTGCGCGATAGCGTCCTCGCGGGTCTTGCAGCCAATCCACGCGGCGTTTTTCGTGGCGAGCTGGAACTTTTCGCGGGGGTAGCGTTCCACTAACGCCTGACGTATCGTGTCCTCACTGCCCGTATAGGCCCACGCGGTGTCGAAGTACGTGAACCCCGCCGCGAGGAAACGGTCTACCATTTCCTTGATTTGCTCGAGGTCAAAAGCCCCGTCTTTCTGCGGGAGACGCATCAGGCCGAAGCCCAGCTTGCGGATGTCCGCCCCTAAATACTGTTCCGCCATTTGTGTTTCCTCCTCACAAGTGATTTTTAAATTCCCGGACTATCTTCCAGAAACTTTCCTCGCTGTTTGGCCTTGCAAATGGACTGCGTCATTTCCAGCTGTCGGATTCGGAGACGTTCGCAAGGTCGCAGAAATCGGTGTCCATAGCGATTTGAAACGTATACTCCGGGTAGAGCGCGGCGACGGTCGTCGCTACCGTGCGATAAGCCGCTTTGCGGTCGGGCGCGTCGAAACTGACAACCGCGTCGAAACGAATGCGCTTTTCCTCCTCATTGACGTAAAAGCCGTGCATTTGCAATATATACGGGCATTCGAGCACGGCCTTTTTCAGCGTCTCCCGCAACTTTACAATGTTTTCATCGCGGGTATTCACGGAGTAAACGCCGACGGCGGTCAGAATCACGTGATGTTTCCGGTAGACCGCTATCGTAATTTCCCGAATCAGGTCGTCTAACTGATTGGCGGAACAGGTGTCGGGGACTTCGATATGCAATGTGCCTTGAAACGTTTCCGGGCCGTAATCGTGCAGAACCAAGTCATACGCGCCGGAAACGCCCGGAAATTCGCAGACGGTTTCCCGGATAGCCCGCGCAAGTTCGGGGCTTGCGCTCTCGCCCAGAATACGCGAAATGCCGTCGCGCAACATCTCCGCGCCGGACTTGATGATGATAACGGAAATCACGGCGCCAAGCCAAGCCTCCAGCGACACGTGAAAGAGCAGGTAAATCGCCGCCGCCGCCAGCGTGGACGCGGAAATCACGCAGTCCATGGACGCGTCCTCGCCGGAATTGACCAGCGAATCGGAATCCACGCGCTTTCCCACGGCCTTGACGTAACGTCCCAGCAGAAATTTGACCAGTACGCTCGCCGCGATAATGAGTAACCCGGCGGCGTTATAGTCGGGGATGTCGGGGCGCAGAATCTTCTTGACGGATTCCACAAGCGACGTAATCCCGGCGTAGAGCACCAACAGGGAAATCACCATTGCGCTGAGGTATTCCACCCGGCCATGTCCGAAGGGGTGTTTCCTGTCGGGTTCGCGTCCGGCGAGTTTAGCGCCGATAATGGTAATGAGCGAGGAAGCCGCGTCGGAGAGATTGTTCACGGCGTCCAGTACGACCGCGATGGAGTGAGATAGAATCCCAACTCCCGCCTTGAACGACGCTAAAAAGACATTCGCCAGAATGCCGATAACGCTGGTACGGACAATCACGGCCTCCCGGGAAAGTTCCGGTTGCGGACTGTCCGCCGACAGCATTTGCTTTTTCATGCTCATGCGCTGTCACTCCTTCCATACCCTATCAGTATAGCACGGGAGCGCGGAAAAATCAATATTTTATAAACGCCGCCTTCCCTGTATGGACAGAGAAGCGCGGCGTTCATTTCCGTGCGGAAAGTTGCTTATTGCGGGAGTTCCAGCAAATCGGCGGCGTTTTCGGACGCGTCCAGCGACGCCACCGCACTGAGTTTCCGGTTAATGGCCCTTGTGCGCGTACCGATAAGTTTTTCCAGTTCGTCGTCGGCCTGACGCAGTCGGTCACGCGTTTTGGTCAGGACGGTTTCAAAGTTCGCAAACTCCTTCTTCGCGGCCTCCAAAATCTTCCAGACTTCCCCGCTCTTTTTCTGGATTGCCAATGTCCGGAAGCCCATTTGCAGACTGTTGAGCATGGCGGCCATGGTGGACGGGCCCGTGATGTTTACGCGATAGTCGCGTTGCAGGACTTCCACAAGCCCCATATTGACAACTTCGGCGTACAGGCCCTCAAAGGGGAGAAAGAGAATGGCGAAATCCGTGGAATACGGCGGGACAATGTACTTGTCGTGAATGCTTTTGGCGCAACGCTTAATTTCCTGTTCCAGCGCGGCGCGTTTCTGTTTGAGTTCGACGGGGTTTCCGGCGTCGTAAGCGTCGGCGAGCGCGGCCCAGCGGTCGCCGGGGAACTTGGAATCGATAGGAAGATAGACGTATTCCCCATCGTCCAGCCCGGGGAGCTTGACGGCGAAATCGACCATCTCCGGGCCGCCCGGACGAATCTTGAACTGCGTTTCGTACTGTTCCGGGGCGAGGATGTCGCCAAGAATCGCGGAAAGCTGAATTTCCCCCATAATGCCGCGGTTCTTGACGTTTGAGAGGACGTTTTTCAAGTCCGAGACGCCGGAAGCGACGTTTTTCATCTCCCCAAGGCCTTCATAGACTTGCGTCAGACGCTGGTTGACCAGTTCAAAGGACTGCGTGATTCTGTCGTTGAGCGTCTTTTGCAGTTTCTCGTTGACCGTCTCATTGATTCTGTCCAGACTGGCTTGATTGTCCGTCCGGAGCTTGTCGAGACTGGCGGCGTTATCCTGACGTACCTTTTCGAGCGCGTCAAGCGTATCGCGCCGGATAGCGTCAAATTTTTCCTCCAGCGCAAGCAGACGCTTGTCGGAAGCCGCCTGTCCGTCGTTGAGCGTCTTTTGCAGTTTCTCGTTGACCGTCTCATTGATTTTGTCCAGACTGGCTTGATTATCCGTCCGGAGTTTGTCGAGACTGTCAGCGTTATCCTGACGTACTTTTTCCAATGCGCCGAGCGTATCGCGCCGGATATTGTCAAACTTGTCCTCCAGCGCGTGCAGACGCTTGTCATAGGCGTCCTGCTGTCTGTCCTGCCCCTCGTTGATACCCTTGCCGAGATTGATGACCGTCGTCACGGTGTCCTGTCCCTGCCGGAAAACCTGTTCCATCAGGCGGCTGTGATTTTCGTTCACGCGGTCTATCAGTCTGCCGTTATCGTCCTTGACGCCCTCCCGCAAGACGGCGATTTGCTGTTCGAGTTCGGCAATACGCGCCGCGTCGCCGCCGCCGGAACGCGTCAGCAGTAGAACCAATAAGACGATAATGACGGCGCAACAGGCCAAGATTGCAAATTCCATACGCAAAGCTCCATTCGTTCTGTATATGGAATCCAGTATAATACAAATTTGCAGGGCTGTCAAGAAAAAGGAATTTTGAGTCAGGGCAACAGCATTTAAGATTTGCCAAAGAGGACAGAAAGGAAGATGTCTGGATTTTAAGGAAGCGAGAAAGCGTTTTTTCTGAATACCGACGCGTTTGCCTAAGTCAGCGTTGCGACAGAGGGTCAGAGCGACTTTGCGCAGGACGTTCAAATTCAGAGGGAACATGTCGTTTCGGGCGCGGGAGGAATCTTCCTGAAAAATCACGTCCAGACACTAATGCAACTGGTTTTCCGCAGACCAATGCCGTCGTACCGCGTAAGCGAACTTTTCCATGTCCGTAATGGAGGAGATAAAATATCTCGTGTCCGTGGTGACATTCCCGTTTCTGACGACTTGCGCCGTCGCTATGCCAACGGCGCGGAGACCTTTCCAATCCTCCGCTTCCTCCAGCCATGACAAATCCGTCAGCAGCCGGTATTCGCGCTTTTCGATTCTTCCGTGGTCTTTCAGGCGCGTCGTCAGTTTTGGAAGCTCGCCGGAAAAGCTCTCAAAATACAGGGAAACATTCTCCAAAAGCGCGGAT
>JAFSOM010000013.1 GCA_017447005.1 Oscillibacter sp. | reverse complement strand
TGTTATTTATGGAATATTTAAGGCTTGTTTATGGACAGTCCGTTTTTTGTCTTTGTGCTGATGGAGCATAAAGGCTACGAAATTAAACACGGGAACCGCCTGTCGTTCCGGTTGCGCGGACAGGAGCGGTTTATGTGTCCCGGACGGAAGAATCCGCTGTTCACGGAGGACAGGATTATGGCGGCGATTCAAGGCAATATGGACGCCGTCGAAGCCGGACTGAGGCTCGTCTCGGTTTGCCGTCCTGTGTTTGTTCCGTACCGGAAACATCCCAAACTCAAGGGTTTTCTTGCCCTGTATGCGCATTATCTGTATATTCTTGGGAAAATCGAAAAGCGGACATATCCTCCCCGTATGACGCCGAAAATGCGGGCGGATGTCATGAAGTTCGAGAAACTCAGGGCGCAGTTCGCGTTTGTGCGGGAAAATAACCTCACGACGCGGGAGGATATGGAAACGTATCAGGCCGGAGCGGAGAAAGCACTGAACGCGCTGATGAAACGGCGCACCGTCCTCAACGTGCGGAAGAAGCGGCGGCAAAAACTGTACGCGGCTCTCGCGGAGGCCGAAGCCTTGCGGGAGGCTGTGAAACTTCATGAGAGCGGCGTCCCCGGCATGGAGGCGGAGTGCGCGAGATACGCCGACGCCGTCGCTGTTCTGGAAACGTGCGGGATTCCGAAAGAGAATCTTACGCGTGAGAAAGCGGAGCTTTACGAGGAAATCGCGGCGGTCAACCGTGAAATCCGGGAACAGCGCAAAAAGCTGGCGATGTGCGCGGAAATCCAAGGCAAAACGCCTGAAATTGAAGCGAATCTACAGAAAATCGAACCGAAGCGGCGGGAGCGGCGGAAAGTACGGACGAGCCGATAATCCCCTAAAACGCCCGGAACGGGTTCGCAGATTTCTGCAAAGCCGTTCCGGGAAATTCTCCAGACTCTGGGAGGAGCGCTTTTGCGAGTTCCAGCAAAAGCGCTCCCGCTGTTCCGCAGACCGCTTTGTCGGAATTAAGACGAAGCGGTCCCGTTTTTTCCCGAAAAAGCCCGTCTGTTCGCTTTTCAGTGTGTTTGCGGATACCGCCGTCCCGCATCCGCAAACGGGAGCAAAAACGGGCGTTTGTTGAGGGAGCGTTCGTCCGAGACAAGCGGCGGAGCGGTCCGGACAACGTGGTCACAACCGCTTTGCGCTCCTTTGGCAATGTTGCCAAACCTCCACTTTATTTAGATAAAGTGAACTTCCGGCAATATTTTCGGAAGTCAAAATATTGAAAATAAGAAACTTTTTTTGTTTGAATGCTTTGATTTTTTTGCTTATTCACGTTTTTTGGAAATATTTCCGAAAAGTTGCAGAGAATCTGCCATGAAAATAAATATTTTCGGATTGCTCTTGAAATCTTGTCCATTCTATGGTAAACTAAAGTGTATTTGTAGTATCAGGATGAGCATTCGTCAACGGGGGGCTGATTGCTGTGTGTCAGGTCTACAGCAGAGAGCTTTTACAGCAAAGAGGAACGCGCCGCACGGAGAGTTTGCTGGATATTCTACTGAAGGACAGGACAACACAGCGTAATATTATTTGGGCTACCGCCGATTACAGCGACTGCGGAACAGGTTACGCGCCGAAAGACGAAATTCAATCCGCGCAGGTTTCCGGAATCCAATCAAGAGTTTTTAAGGCGTTGCGGGAGCAGTACAGTCGGACGCGGGAAAAGGCTGAGGTGTTCACTCCTTCCTGGATTTGCAATGAGCAGAACAACTTGATAGACAACGCGTGGTTTGGTCGGGAAAACGTGTTTAACACGCCCCAAAGCCCGGACAAACGCCGCTGGCATCCGTCTGCGGAGAAAATTGAGTTTCCGCCCGAAAAGAGCCGTGACTGGAAACATTATATTGACGCGAATCGGATGGAAATGGCCTGCGGGGAAGCTCCGTATTTGGTTAGTCGTTACGATACGGTCAGCGGAGACGGGATACCGATTGAAAACCGAATCGGCCTGCTGGACAGGAAACTTCGTATCGTCAATGAAAACGCGGAGACAGAAGAAGAATGGCTTTATTGGGTTCACCGCGCATTTCAAAGCGTTTACGGCTTTGAATATCAGGGCGATAACCTGTTCCTTGCGAGAGAAAATCTGTTCGCCACGTTTATCGAGTATTACCACGCGATGTATAACCGTATACCGGATATATCGCGGCTGTATGAAATAGCGACGGTCATTTCATGGAATCTCTGGCAAATGGACGGTCAAAAGTGCGTCGTGCCGAGAAGCTGTTATATGACGCGAATCACGCAAATTTCCCTGTCTGGAGAAGAAGTCAGCGAAATGCGCTGTCCCGGCTGTCAATACGGGAATATGCGTCAGCATAACGGCGCATATTGCATGATAAAAGACTGGCGCGGTCAGAAAAACATTCGGTTTTTATCCTTATTGAAAGGGGGCGGCTCTCGTGCAATTATATAACGCTACGGTTAGCTATCGTTTGATTTACGTCTTTACGATTCCTGACCGGAAGCATGAGGGCTGTCTGAAAATCGGAGAAACGAGCATTGTTAGCGGTCTTGGTCATAAGAGTCTGCCGCCGAACTGCGAGGAACTCAATCAGGCGGCGCGGAAACGGATTGACCAGTACACCAAAACCGCCTTAATTGACTACGAATTGCTTCACACGGAATTGGCGCGACGCCATGTCCAACTGGCGGACGGTACGGAGGATTGGACGCTTTTCAGCGATAATGACGTTCATAATGTCCTGTACGCCTCCGGATACGCGGCGTTAAAGTTCTCTTCCACCAATCAGGACAGCGAATGGTTCCGCGTTGGTTTACTGCTGGCGAAACTGGCGATTCAAGCCGTCAAAGCGGGACGCCCCGCCTTAACCGCCGAAGAAATCGCGTCTGTTTGCGGAGAAAATCCGCACAGCGAAACGCGTTTCCGCGAACATACGCCGGTTAAACCTTTTACTCTCCGGCGTGAGCAAAGGGAATGCGTGGACAAAACCCGCGCCGTGTTCCGTAAAGGGAACGAAATGCTATGGAACTGCAAAATGCGTTTCGGCAAAACGGTTACGGCGTACAGTTTGATAAAAGAGGAAAACTATCAAAAAGTTATCGTTGTGACGCACCGTCCGGCAGTGCTGGCCGGATGGCGCGAGGATTTTGAGCTTGTGTTCGGCAAAGACAGCGACCGCTCGTTTCACAGCAAAACGTATGCCCGACAGGAAGACTTATACGACCCCAAAATTGACGCGGATAATGACCTCAAACTCCACGAATTGGCGACTTCCGGCAAGCCGTTCGTGTATTTCGTTTCCGTGCAGGACTTGCGTCATTCCGCGCCCGTGGGCGGCAAGTATGACAAAAATAATGCGGTCTTTGAAGCGGACTGGGATTTGATAATCTATGACGAGGCGCACGAGGGAACGCAAACGGAATTAGGACAGGCTGTGCAAGCCGCGCTGGAAACCGCAAAGAACGGGAAAAAGCCCAAAATTCTCTCCCTTTCCGGCACTCCATACAACATTATCGGCAAGTACGAGGAAAACGTCTACTCTTGGGGCTATGTGGACGAACAGACCGCAAAACGGGAGTGGGATAACAAACATCCCGGCGACCATAACCCCTACGCGGATTTGCCGGAAATGAGAATCCTAACCTTCGACATGGCGAAAGTCATGGAAACGTCCTACCGCTACGAAACCTACGACGCGGCGTTTAATTTCACGGAGTTTTTCCGCGTATGGATGGGCGATCCGAAACAGGATTTCCGTCCGTTGCCCGCTGGCGCGAAAATCGGCGATTTTGTCCATGAAGATGACGTTATCCGGTTTCTGAACCTGATTTCCGCCGAAAGCGCCGAAAGCGGCTATCCGTTCGCCACGCCGGAACGCCGCGAGATGTTCCGCCATACGTTCTGGATGGTTCCGGGCGTCAAGGCGGCGCGGGCTTTGAGCGTACTGTTACGGAATCATCCGGTTTTCCGCGCCTATCAGGTGGCGAATGTGGCGGGCGACGGGGACGAGGAAGTTCCCTACGATGACGCCTTGCAACTGGTGAAAGATACTATCCGGGAGAATCCGTTTTCCATTACAATTTCCTGCGGACGCCTGACGACGGGCGTCACGGTTCCCGAATGGACCGCCGTCATGATGTTGACAGGCTCCGCGAATACGGCGGCGTCCGGCTATATGCAGACGATATTCCGCGTACAGTCCGCCGGAATCATCGACGGCAAGCGGAAAGAGCGCTGTTATGTGTTCGATTTCGCCCCCGACCGCGCTTTGAAAGTCCTTTCCGATGCGCACAGCTTGCAAAAGCGCGGCAAACGTTCCGACGGCGACGCGCAAGGGGCGTTAGGCGAATTTCTCAACTTCTGCCCTGTGCTTTCCTACGACGGCACGCGCATGACGGAATACGATGTCCCCCGCATGATGCGGCAAATCAAGCGCATGACCGTGGAAAAGGCGATAAAGAGCGGCTTTGACGATGAATCCGTATACAAATCGGATACGGGAATCGTCATGAATCAGGACGACGTAAGCCTTATCAACACGCTTGGCGACGTTCTGACGCCGCAGAAAAAAGCCCCGCGCCCGACGAAAGTCATTATCAACAATCAGGGATTGACGCAGGAGGAATGGCAACGGGCGGAACGGACGAAGCGCAAACCGAAACGCGAGTTGAGCAAGGAAGAACAGGAACTGCTGAAAAAGCTGGAAGAGCAAAGAAAAAATCAGAAGAAAGTCATTGCGCTGTTGCGTAACATCTCCATTCGTCTGCCGCTGTTGATTTACGGCGCGGACGCGGATTTGACGGAAAACATCGGCATGAATGACTTTATCCGCCTGACGGACGACGAATCATGGAAAGAGTTCATGCCGAAGGGCGTCACGAAAGAGTTATTCCGGCGCGTGTGGAAATACTATGATGAGGATGTCGTGATAGGCGCGGGACTGCGTATCCGGCGCATGGCGAAAGCCGCCGACGAACTCCCGCCGACCCGCAGAGTACAGCAAATAGCGGAAATCTTCCAGACGTTCCGCAACCCCGACAAGGAAACCGTGCTGACGCCGTGGCGGGTGGTCAATATGCACCTATCGGACACGGTAGGCGGCTACTGTTTCCTCAACGAACAGTTTGACGCGCAGGAGCCGTTGGACGCGCCGCGTCTCGTGGAGCGCGACGGCGTGACGGAGGAACTGCTGTTGAATCCGTCCGTCAAGATACTGGAAATGAACTCGAAATCCGGCCTGTACCCGCTTTATATGGCCTACAGCCTGTACGCCATGCGCCTGAACGGAAACGAGGACGAACTGCCGCTGGAACGGACGCAGGAACTTTGGAAACAGGTCGTACAGGAGCATATTTTCGTATTGTGCCGGACGAAAATGGCGCGTTTCGTGACGCGGCGGACGCTGGCGGGGTATCAGGATTGGACGGTCAACGCGATATGCCTGTCGAAACTGCTGGAACGCATGAAGGACAGGAAGCGGTTAGGGCGCAAACTGACCAATCCCGCGACATGGGGCAAGGAGGGGGAGCGTTTGAAATTTGACGCGATTGTAGGCAATCCCCCCTATCAGGAATCGGACGGCGGAAACAACGCGAGCGCGACCCCTGTCTATAACTATTTTGTGGAGCAGGCGAAAGAAATCAATCCGCATTATCTTTCGATGATTACGCCCGCGAAATGGTATTCCGGCGGAAAAGGGCTTGATACTTTCCGCGCCAATATGCTGAACGATAAGCGAATCAGAAAAATCGTAGATTTTACGGATTCCAAAGACTGTTTCCCCACGGTTGACATTGCCGGCGGCGTTTGTTATTTCCTGTGGGATAACGCCTATGACGGCAAATGCGAGTTTACGAACGTCAGCAACGGCAAAACGACGGTTACGCTAAAATATCTTAACGGATATGATACCTTAATCCGCTATCCCGTCGCGGAGGCGATTGTAAACAAGGTTCTTTCCTACGGGGAAGAAAATCTTTCCGGCATGGTATCAGCAAGAAAGCCTTTCGGATTGGCAACCTATGTCAAGCCGACGCCAACGGGCGACATTAACCTGAGATATAACGGCGGAATGGGATACTTTTTCCGAAAGGACATCCCGCAATCCCAAGAATGGATTGACAAATGGAAGGTCATTATTTCACGTCTTAGCGCAGAACACGCCGGACAGCCGGATAAAAACGG
>JAFSOM010000161.1 GCA_017447005.1 Oscillibacter sp. | reverse complement strand
TACAAGTAGGTTAATAACATTGGCTCATAAAATTCCCCATCCAGAGCCTCTATCAATCTTTGTTGCGCTTCCTTGCTCAAAGCCCACACTTCCTCTTTGTCGTCTTTAGGAAACGCTACGCCCTTACATGGATTGCGGACAATCATTCCAAGTTCCACCGCCTTTTCCAACGCTCCGTGTATTACATGGTAGTTTTTAATGAATGTGGACGTACTGCCGCCGATTCTGTCCAACGCCTGCTGTATATGATAAGTGCTTAATGTTTTCAGCGGAATGTTCCCTATCACTGGATTGATATGGATTCTGAAATTATTCCGGTAACTGGTCAAGGTCGCCGACGCTAAATGTGGGGCTTTATGCTTTTCAATCCATGTCTCAATCCATACGCCCGTCTTTATATCGCCCTTCGCCGGGTTTACTCCCATGCGCTTTTCCGATTGTAAATCAATTAAAATTTCCTTTGCTTCCGCTTGCGTGTCAGCGTATTTGTAAACGTATTCACGCTTGCCATTTTCCTTGTAAAGTCCCGTTGGAAACTCTACAACCCATCTTCCGCTTGTATGCTTTCTAATGCAACCCTCTCCGTTTGCTCTTGCCATTGCTAATCACTCCTTTAATATATTCAAGAGGGGATTTTACGGAATCCCCTCCCGTTGTTGTACAATTAATTGCTGTTGGTTTTGTAGGAATTAAAGTATTCCAGTTTATAAACGCAATATCTCCACTCTGTGTGAGACGGAATGAGCGTTCCGTCCTCAGGGTCATGGTCATCTTTGAAGCGGACGCAAGTTTGATAACCGTTGGATGACTGTGTTAAATAAAGACATCCATATTCTTTTAAGGTTTTCAAAAAATCCGTTACTTTCATTTCAAGTTGCTCCGCTAAATATGCTATTTCCTCATATTCAAAAGCGTAGTACGCCTTGTGTTCTGTATCTCCGATGTTCATTCTTTTGGCTTCTTTTATAACGCGATTATAGAAGATATATCGTTTTTCAGATATATTTTCCTTGTAGAGCGGAAGTTCATCCCATACATCCCATATTGTCTCTAATATCTTTAATATATCCTCTGCTTCCGGTGCTACATTATACATCGCTAACTGTTCGTCTATCAATCCCTTTAGAAAATTAATCACATCTGATTTAATCAGCATCAAAGGACTGTCTTTCTCGATTGTATAAGGATTGAATTTGCACAGAAAGGCTTTTCTCAAATCAGACTGACTAAAGCGCAATTTAGGCGAATATGTCCCGTCTTTAAGTTTTTCGCATACTTCAATGAAGCAGTGTCGTTTTTCATCCTCATAGATAGCGGCGTACAATGTGTTATCACGAAATCCGTTTATCTTTCCCATACCACTAACAGGGGAAAAAGCTCCCAATTCTGCGGCTTTATCCAATTCGTTTGAGCTAATTCCTCCCGTTTCCGCTCTGTCTTCGACAGGAAGAACATTTTCAACCATATTTACAATCTCAACGGACGCATTAATTTTCTTATCAACGCCCATCTCTTCTTCGGGTACAAGATTAGTCGAACCCAAGGCTGCTAAACTTAAATTATCCATTTTTTCATTCTCCTTTTTATCAATTCAATGTTTTGTTTGCTGTCTGTGATTCCATCCAAAGCAGAAACTCATCACGGGGGACGCGATACAGTTTACCTACTTTGAACGCTGGAAAGTTTTCACTATGCAATACCTCATAAGACGTATTGCGCGATACTCCAAGGATAGCGGCAATATCCGATGGAGTAAGGACAATAGGAAGCTCTTCCGTCCGTTTTACTGCTATAGCCATCACATTTGTACTATTACCCCTCATAATCAACCTCTTTTCTCTATTTTTATCCAGTATCCAATATTCAGTTGTCAAGGTGCGTATTTGTACAGCTATCTACCCCCTTTTTTTTTGCGCTTGTGCCGCCTCGCGCCGTTTTCCTGTTGTCCCCCTCAACGATTGACAGTATAACATAACATTTTATCCGTTACAATACCAATTTAAAATAATACACTTAGTCGTTTGTTCGTGCAAGCTATTAAAACAAAAAATATGTTTACCATTATTTGACGATATATTAAAAAAATAAAAAGTGATACTATAAAATTAAAAAAGATACGCATACGAAAATCGTATGCGCAGAAATTTTGAAAAAAATTATTTTTTTCCGTCTCTGGCCTGTTTATAGGTCATAATCCCATTTACCAGCTTGGCTTTTTCCGCTAACGCCTTGTAAAGCCTCTGTAAAGAGACGGCGTCGCAGTCGTCCAGCATGGAAAAGGACAGCCCCATAACAGCCCGTGTAGTCTCCGCTACCTGTACCGATACCGCTTTTTTAGGAGCCTCTTTCAACTCCCGTATAAAGAAACAGAGTTGGTAGAAATCCCAATGCTTTACGCTATCAGTGATTGCGTTCCGCAATTTCGTTTGAATCTGTTTCTCCTTATTGTCCTTTTCCTCCTTCTCTTTGGAAGAAGCAAGGCGCATATCTTCACGGTATTGAAACAGCCCTTGCCATTCCTCCGTCGTTATGTCATTCACAGGCTTTCGCTTCGTTCCAAAGTAAGGACATTGAAACCTTGCTTCGCCTGTAAAAATCTCCCGGCGCATCCCCGTGGTTTCGACAAGGTTCTGCAATTCATCCCCTTCAGCCTTTTTATACCGGATTGTCCCGGTATTGATTACCCGCCCATAGCGTTCGGGGGTTGTGTGAAACTTATCATAGATTGTCTCGCCAGAATTGCGCTTACGGATAACTTGCCACATATAACGCATGACGTAATAATTGACCTGTCTGTTGAACGACTTTTCCGCTTCGGTCAAGGACGCGCCCTCCTGCATGGCGTT
>JAFSOM010000160.1 GCA_017447005.1 Oscillibacter sp. | reverse complement strand
TCAAAGCCCATGTTGATAAAGATTTCCTTGAACTCGTCCAGCGCGATATACATCGGGTGCTGATGTCCCGCCTCTATCGCCTTGCCCGGTATCGTCACGTCCACGGTCTCCAGCGTTAGACGCGCTTCCATGGCCTTTTGCGCCAGTACCGCGGACTGCTCCTCAATCGCCTTCTCCAGCGCGGCGCGCACGTCGTTCGCCAGTTTGCCCATGACAGGACGCTGGTCAGCGGCAAGTTTGCCCATCTGTTTGAGCACGGCGGTCAGTTCGCCCTTCTTGCCCAGATATTTGACGCGTAAGGCCTCCAAATCCGCCGCCGCGCCGCTGTCCCGTATCGCGTCCGTCGCGCTCTTGCGAATCGCTTCCAGTTGCTCTTTCATATCGTCACACTCCTGCTAAAGATAGCGTTAAAATAAATCTACGGATAGACCGTCAGAACAAATTATACAAAGGTTCCCACATGGTGACGGTCCAGCGCGGCATACGTTTCGTGCCGTTGTACAAGTCGGCGGTGTCGGACCACGTCAGCAGGGAGACCGGGAAAAGTTCGTCGATGAGCGCGTCGGCGGCGGGTTCCCTCGCCCCGAACGGGTACGCGAAACACGTCGGCGCGACGCCTAACTCTTCCGTCAGGCGGTCGTAGCTCTGTTGGATGTCGTCCAGCACGCGGGACTGAAAATCGGCGTCCGATTCGCCTTCCAGACGCTGTATGCCGTTCGCCTCGCCGGGCTTGTAGGAGCCGTTCACGTCCAGATTGTGCAATTTGTACGTGTGGGAGCCGATTTCGACAAGGCCGGACGCCGTCATCTCGCGGTACATGTCCCACGAGCAGAACTCCGTCGCCAGTAAATCGGGCATACAGACAATGGGGGAAATGACCGCCTTGAAGCCGTATTCCTGTAACATGGGGTAGAGCAGATTGTAGTTACTCGCGTAGCCGTCGTCAAACGTGATAAGAATCGGCTTATCGGGGAGGGAATCGGGGTCGAGCAGTTCGCGGGGGAGTACGGGCGTATAGCCGCGCTTGACGATATAATCGAAGTCCTCGCGCAGTTTGGAGGGCGTGACGGTCATGTCGTTGCAGTCGGAGCCGTCCGGGAGCATGTGGTGATACATCAGTACCGGCATGGGCTGACGGTAGGGGTCAAGTTTGAACTTCCAGATGACTTTATCGCCGTAAAAAACGCCGAGCGTCAGGCAGAGCGCGAATAAGAGAAAGAGTCCCAGTCCGGCGAGCGGACGCGGGGAGGAGGGTTTCCGAAACACGGCGACGGCCTTCTTTCTTCACAAAATATGGAATCTCCCGGCTTTCCCGGGACGCTTACGGGCATACCGTCACATCATAGCACATCGAAAAGAAATTGTAAACGGCATTTTTGCCAAAATCAGCGAAAATGTACGCCTATACGCTTTCGCGGTAAGTTGTCCGCAAGGGGAGGGAGGCTTTGGACGGCGCAAGCGTTCAGGCGGAAAAAAAGCGTCCCCCGGGGGGAGTTCCCGGGAGACATAAGAGAAGGGGGGAGTTATTTTGTTGCCGCTTTGGGAGATAGGCTGATTGTCGCTCAAGAACACAGGCTGATTATCACTCAAGGATATAGACGGTGCACGAGCGGCGCCCGAACTGCTGCATTCCCTTGTAGCTCTCGAAATACAGGTCAATCGTGTTGCCGAATACGCCCGTATCTTCCGCGACGGAGTAGCCGTACTCATAGCCGCTGGCGACGATATACATCTTGGTGCCCAGCTTAATCACGCGCCTGTCGACGGCTACCACGCCCTTATGCACTTTCGTGCCGCTGGCGGTGATGGTGCCGACTTTCGGCTCATCCTTGTTGTAGGCCGTCGCGGTCATGTTCTTGATGGCCTTGAATTTCACCTGACGCCCGGACTGGAATATCAGCGTGCCGCCGCCGTTGCCGTTCTTGCGGACTTCTACCAGCTTATCCATAGGCAGGCTGGAATTGTTCGCGGGGGGTTCGGGCTTGGGTTCGGGGATGGGTTCCGGTTCGGGTTCGGGTTGCGGCTCCGGTTCCACGCCGTAAGCTACAATTTCGTCCACGGCGTTATTCGTCGCTTCCTCCACCAGTTGACGGGAGAGCATTTCGCCGCCCGACCATGTGACTTCGTACACGCAGGTTTTTTCGCCGTCCTTGCCCTCCTGTACGACTTGTTCCGTGCCGACGGGGATTTTGTCATTCGGGACGCGCACGACGCCGTGCGGGGCGGTGGTGGTTTCGCGGTCATAATAAGTCAGGTCTCCGGTAATGACAACTTCCACGTTGTTTTCGTCCTTGACCTGAATGGAAATCATCTCAAGCGGGGACACGTCAATGTGCATACGGTCGAGCAGCGCCGACACGCGCTCTTCCTTCGAGACGACGTTCCAAGTCTGTTCTCCGTGGCGGATGGTCACGTCCTGTCCCTCGGTGAGAATGATGTCGCGGCTAGTTCCGGTCTCCGTGAGGTAGACCTGTTTCGACGCCAGCGCGGAGACGTAAGCGTCCTCTTTGAGTACGATGGCGGTATCTTCGACGCCGGTCAGGATATAGAGGGCGTCGGCCCAGTTGACGACGGACAGCGCGGAGAACAGAACGACCAGCGCGGCGGAGAGCGTGACTCCGTGATGAAGCCATGACCAACGGCGTTGTCCTCTCTTTTTTCCGCTTTCCATGTTACAATTCCTCCTCGTTTTTCAACGGCCCCCGCACACGTTCGGCTTGGGACATGCGCGGGAAACAGCTTGTAACTTTTTGTTACCTTTTCAACGAGGCGCAGTATACAGGAAAAATGCGGATTTGTCAAGCGAAAAACTGGAAAATCGTCCGAAATCAAGGATTTGTCAAAAAATGGAACGGAAAAACGGATACAATTTTCGGGTAAAAAGTGACAAAAGGGTTACATTCAAACGCAATCCGTAACCAAACGCGGAAATATTTCAATATTGTTACAAATGCGTAAAAACCGCCTCCCGCGCCCCCGCTTTTCCGGCATTCGGCCCAAAGCGCACGGAAACAAGCGTTCCCGCCGACCCGCTAAGGCCGACGGGATTGTTACGTTTTATCCGACGTTTCCGCCGTCAAGCGGATGATGTTGTCATAGAGCAGGACATAGCGGTTTTCAATGACGTAGTTGCCGTGATAGTGTCCGAAGAACCAGCAGTCGAACGTCGCTTTTTGCGCGACTTCCTCCAGAAAGTCCGTCAGGCCGTTGACCAGATAGGAACCCGTCGCCTGCGCCTCCTTCAAGTCGAACAGGTTTTGAATAAACGTCGGGGCGCAGTGCGTGACGATGTAATCGACTTTCCACCCGGCGGCGTCGAGCGTGTCGCGGGCGGTTCGGTACTCCGCCTCCGACGGCAGTTCCTCCGGCCACCACGTTTCCCCGCGTATCCAGTAGACGTTCTTCCGGTACTCGTGCCACTTGCGCCGCACGGCGAACATCGGGTCAGCGCGTTCGAGTATTGGAATCTCCCGGCTACTCGCCCCGCCCATGGTAAAGAAGCGTTTGCCGTCCAGCTCAAAGAGCTGTCCGCGCCGCAACAGCCGGATAGAGGGCCGGACGACGCTTGTCAAACCGCCGCGCCACTGCTCTTGCGGGTACGAGGCGAGGCGCGAATAGTTCTCATGATTGCCGCTGACGAACAGCGTCGTAAAGGGTTGGGCGTCGAGCCAGTCGAGAAGCCCTTCCTCCTCCGGACTGCCGTCCCAGACGCCGCCGAAGTCGCCGCAAATCAGCATGTAGTCGTCTTTGGATAAGTTCGGCCCATCCGGGAACGCGTCCTCCTGAAACCGGGAGAAATCGCGGTGGGTGTCGCCGGTAACATAAACCGCCATAGGCGCTCCTTTTCTGTAATCGGGAAACGGCGTAACGCTTCCGGGAAGAATAGAAAGCCCTTCGCCGCGCCGCGCTCGTCACGGCGCCGGAAAGGACTTTCTCAATCGACGGGGGATAATTGCAAACGGGGCGGGGCGTCAGTCGAGGATGTCCACGGAGACGCGCAGGCCGGAACGCTGTCCGCAGGCGTAAAGGAGTTTGCGAATTTCGCGGGCAATGCGTCCCTGACGGCCTATCACCTTGCCCATATCCTCCGGGGCGACGCGCAGTTCCAGCGTCAAGTCGTCGTCATGCCGAATTTCCGTGACGTTGACGGCGTCGGGGCGCTCCACGAGGTTTTGCGCAATGTAGAGCAATAACTCTTTCATGGGAGGCCTCCGGGATTAGCTCAGGACTTCCACTTTTTTGAGCAGGGAACGCACGGTATCGGTAGGCTGTGCGCCGGACTTAATCCACGCCTTGGCGCGGTCGGTGTCGAGCTTGATTTCCGCCGGGGAGACGCAGGGGTTATAGGTGCCGAGTTCCTCAATGAAACGCCCGTCGCGGGGGAAACGGGAGTCTGCCACGACGACGCGGTAGAACGGAGCTTTCTTCGCGCCCATGCGGCGCAGTCTGATTTTAACCATGGTAATGCAACCTCCAAAAAGTATATCTAATAAGCGGTGACGCCTATAGGCTGTGGGAATGGGAAACGCTATGGAATCCGGGAAACGCTATGCGGGACGGGGGGTTATGCAATGCTATGCGGGACGGGCCTATTTCAGACGCTTTTTCCGTCCGAAACCGTACATGGAACCGCCGCCGGGATTCCCGCCGCGAGGGGGCATGAATCCGCCGAGAGGGCCTTTTTTGCGTCCGCCGCGCCCGGTCATCTGACGCGTCAACTGCTGTAGCATTTCGTACTGCTTCAAGAGCTGATTCACGTTCGTGACTTCCTGCCCGCATCCGGCGGCGATACGGCGCTTGCGGCTGGCGTCGAGAAGGCGCGGATTTTCGCGCTCTTCCGGCGTCATGGACTGTATGATAGCTTCCATGCGCACAAACTGCCGTTCGTCGATGTTGACATCCTTCAACTGCTGTCCGACGCCCGGAATCATGCCCAGTAACTGGCTGACATTGCCCATACTCCGCATTTGTTGAAGCTGTTCGTAATAGTCCTGTAGGGTGTACTGATTCTTGCGGAGTTTGGCTTCCAGTTTGGCGGCCTGTTTTTCGTCGTAAGCGGCTTCGGCCTTCTCAATCAGGGAGAGCATGTCGCCCATGCCCAGAATGCGCGACGCCATACGGTCGGGGTAAAACGGCTCAATCATGTCGAGCTTTTCGCCCGTGCCGACAAACTTGATGGGCTTGCCCGTGGCGGCCCGGATGGACAACGCCGCGCCGCCTCTGACGTCGCCGTCCAGCTTCGTGAGGACAACGCCGTCAATGCCTAAAGCCTCGTCGAACGCGGTCGCGGCGTTCACGGCGTCCTGTCCGGTCATCGCGTCGACAACGAGTAAGATTTCCTGCGGGCGCACGGCCTCTTTCATGCGCTTCAACTCGTCCATGAGTTTTTCGTCGACATGCAAGCGTCCGGCGGTGTCAAGGAAAATCAGGTCATAGCCGCGGTCTTTCGCCTCCTTCAAGGCGTGTCCGGCGATTGCGACGGGGTCGCCCTG
>JAFSOM010000159.1 GCA_017447005.1 Oscillibacter sp. | reverse complement strand
GTCGCCGCTGATGCGCCCGCCCGGTTACGCCGCCTCTGAATCCTGATAACACTTACTCGCTTTGGAAAGGAGCGTTTGTCATGTTAAATTTCCTTACTGTCTGCGTGATTCTCGCGCTGTTGGGCGTTGACCTGTACGCCAACCGCCGCCCCATCGAGGACGCCGCCCCCGACTACGATTACAGGTAAGCGCCCATGAATAAAGAGACGTAACGCCCGGAAGGGGTCGCGCTTGTCCGCGATTCCTCCCGGGCGTATGGCTTTTGTGCGTAAAGTTTTCATTGGCAAGTAAACTTATGGACGAAACCCCCTCCCCCTGTCCCCCTCCCCTTTCAGGGGCGGAGGTACGCTGAAATATGCGTGCAATCTTAGGAAAACAAATTCTGATGTCACTTTCAATCCGAATTTATTTTTATTATCGCCTTTTCAAATCTTGTTCCCCCGCCCCTGAAAGGGGAGGGGGTCAGGGGGAGGGGGTCGATTGCGCGAAACTTGCCAACAATTGCCACGCCGTATGTCTTTTTCCGTGCGACGGGCCGCGTCAGTCCGTGACGGGTTGCGTCAGGGACGGGAGAACGGGCGAGGAATGCGCGTCCAAGAGGAACAGTTTCACGTCGTCGGGGGCGCCGTCACAGGCTATCGTTACCGTTTTCTGCGTCACGGAAGGCGTCAGGGCCGCGACCGCGCACAGACGCCCCGATTTTTCCCGTACCGCGCATAACGCCGCTTTCACCTCCGGCGCGTTCATGCGGTACGAGACCGATACGCCGTCCGCCGTGCGTTTCGCCGTGACGAAAGCCGCCTGTTCCGCCATGGTAAAATCGCTGAAATGCGTCACAATAAAGCTGGCGAACCATTGCCCGTCCACCTTCCGCAAGGATACGTGCGGAATGACTTCCACGTTCTCCTTTACGGTTCCGTCATCCTCTACAATGCTGTCCGTGCGGTGATGTAGAATCGTAAAGAAACTGGGGTTGATTTCGTCGGGGACGGGCAAGGTGATTTTCACGGGGACTTTCAACTCCTCCGGGCCGTTGGTCAGCGATACGCCGTTTACGTCAAGCAACTGCATGGAGAATCGAACCGCGTGGGAATAGAGGGTGGACGGAACCTCATCCGCCTGCGCCTGTCCGAGATGAAAGATGACCTTCTGCCCAAGGTCTAAGTTCAGCCCCGCGCCGACCGCGCTGATTTTCCCTGACGGGAACAGCTCGTCCAGTCCGCCCGATACCCTGATTTCCGCCGTATTGCCCGTGATACGCTCCAACTGGGCAATCGCGGCGACCGCGCCCGTATCGTATTTGTCGGCGGCCATGAGTTCCGTGAGCTTGAACGTGCCGAACCTGCGCACGTTGTTAATAGCAAGCTGACGGTTCAGGGCGTCGGTGTTCCTGTCCACGCGGTTGACGATTGTGTTCAAGTCCTCGTCGTCGGCGGGGATGTAGAGGGCCATACTCAGCGGAGACCAAACGCTCGGCTTGGCCTGCGAAACGTTCCGGCTCAGGGCGCAGACCTGTACGGAATAGTAACCGCCGCCGTAGTCGGTCAGCATTTTTTCGGAGGGCTTAAATTCGTAATGCTTGGGGTAAAAGGTCAGAATCGTTCCAATTTCCTTCGGCATGGTATCGTCGCTGTTTTCGCTGTCGCCGCTGTCGTCGGCCTCCAGCGACTTGACGAACCACCATTTTGACGCGTAACCCATGCGGTAAATGTTATCCGTGGTAGCCTCGCCGACAAGTCCCGTATAGGGGTCAACATCCGTATCGGAGGGGGGATAGATAAAGGCGGTGGCGCTCTCCGTGGCGCCTTTCCAACTGGGGCGGCCCGGCTGGGAAAGCTGTTTCTCCGGGGCCTCGTAAGTCCACACATTGGACTGCGCGGTGTCGCTGTCGGCGTAGAGCGTGCCGTCGCCGATGGCGCGAACCGCGAAAAAGTAGTCTCCGCTGGCGCGGGGCGTCCATAAGAAGCGGAAATTGCTCTCAAATCCGCCCTCGTTCGTCACTTTCCATTCCTCAATCGTCTCCAAGAGGACATTCCCGCTTTCCGGGTCCTGCTTGAACAAATCCAAGCGGTAGCGGCGCTGATTGTCGTCGTCCACAGACCAATACATCATGCCGGGACAATCCACGTATTCGTTGCCGTACTCGTCGGTTTTAATGCGGTCGGGGTTCTGCTGGCGGTAGTAGCCCAGCGTAAAGCGATAATCGCGGCCCCATCCGATTCTGCTGGGCGCGGTGAGCGGGATAGGGTCGGACGGCTCCTCAATGGGGTCGCCGTTTTCGTCGGTCGCGCCCGTATCGGAACTGTCGCCGCCGTCGCCAGTGTCGGAACTGTCGCCGCCGTCGCCGTTATCGCCGCCGGAACTGTCGCCGCCGTCGCCGTTATCGCCGCCGGAACTGTCGCCGCTGTCGTTTTCCGTCTCCGTGTCCGGCGTCACTTCCGCGCTCATCGCCGGGCCGATTGCGCTCCAAAACAGTACGGCGCAAAGTAACAAGCAAATTATTTTTTTCATAGTCAAGCCTCCTTCTTTTCGCCGGAAACGCTCAGTCTTTCCGACGGAATCCGCCGCCGGGTCAATCCTAAATGTCATTCGCTTAGGCCGCTGAAAACCCCTCTCCCTGTCCCCCTCCCCTTTCAGGGGCGGGGGAACGGCGTTTGAAAGCGCTTTCAACTCCCGGAAGTCCCCCCTGAAAGGGGGGATTTAGGGGGGTTATGCGTAAAGCGAATGACATTGGAATTTAGGGGGTACGCGCAAAGCGAATGACATTAACTCAATCCTCCCAACCGAATCTGCCGCGGATGTCATACCAGAGTTCCTCCACCCACGGGGGAAGCGCCGGGGACGGTTCCGACGGCGTTTCCGGCGCCACGGTTTGTCCGTCGTCGTAGCTGTCGCCGTCGTCGCCGTAGCCGGATGTCAGGAACCCGGCGATTTGCCACGGCTCCGCGTGCAGCGTACAGTAGTCAGTAGGGGCGACGGCGTCCGCGTCCTCCGTGCCCTTGGCGCCGTCGCGCAAGAGTACCCGCGCCTCCGCCCGCGGACAGTACGGCGTGGCAATCATCCCGCTGTCCGGACAGACACTCGCCCGGACGTGACAGCTACAGGACGTTTTCGGCGCGGCGCCCGGCGCGTAGAGTTCCAAACGCGTCACGTCGCCTTGCGCCGTCTGGTCACATAAGCCGTTGACCGCCAACAAGCCGCACTTGGCGCAAATGCGCTGATACTCCATGCCGTCAGGCAACGGGAATCGGGCGGCGGGCAAGTCCTCGTGAATCCCGCGCATAATCTCCTGCCATAGCGATTGCACTTCGTTCATATTCTGCGCGCTGTTGTCGTCGTATCCGCTCCACACGCCGCAGACGTAATAGGGCGAATAGCCGACGAACCATAAATCGCGCTGGTCGGCGGTGGTACCGGTTTTCCCCGCCAAGCTCTGCCCCGGGAAACTTGCGCGGCGTCCGGTGCCGTCCGTGAGCACTTCCTCCATGGCGTACGTGAGAAGCGCGGCGGTGTTCTCGCTGACCGCCCGTCGGCTGCGCGGTATCTTTTGCAGAATCGTCTCCCCGTCCTGATTGAGCACGCGGGTGTAGAAATGCGGCTCCATATAAATCCCGCCGTTGTCCAGCGCGGCGTAGGCGGCGGTCAGTTCCAGATTCGTCACGCCGTGATGGGTGCCGCCCAACGCCAACGCCTCTACGCGGTCGTCGTCGTCCAGATGGTTCAGCCCGTAGAGTTTCAGCCGCTCCCATACCGCGTCCATGCCCACATCCTGAAAGCACTGCAAGGCTATCGTGTTCACGGAATGCGCTATGGCCTGCTGTATCGTCATGTTTCCGCGGTAACGCCCGTCGGAGTTTTTGACCTTCCCGCCGCTCGTGACATACTGCGTCGGGCGGTCGGCGTATACGCTCCCTAACGTAATGTCGCCGCGCTCCAAGGCCTCCGAGTACGCGCCCAAGATTTTGAGCGTCGAACCCGGCTGGCGTACGGAACTTGTGGCGCGATTCAAGGCGCGGCTGACGGTCTTTTCTCCGCTCGCGCCGATGATTCCCGTCACGGCCCCCGTCACCGGATTCATCACGACCACGGTAAATTGCGCGTCGGACTGCAAAATTTTCAGGTTCTCCTCGCAAATGCGTTGCGTCTCGCTGTCCTGCGTGGTCTCGATGGTCAAGCCGCCGCTGTAAATCAGCTCCCAGCACTTTTCGGGGCTGTAATGACCGACTTTCTCCAAGTCGCGCCGTACTTCCTCCAAGGCGGCGTCCTCAAACCAACTGTAAACCGGCGTGAAGGTCTCGCCGCTCTCCGCCACGCGCCGGATGGTCTCGTATACGTCCTCATTCAGCGCCGCCCGGTATTCCCGCTCGCTGAGGTAATTCTGCTCCAACATCTCGCTCAAAACCAGTTTCCGCCGCGCCTGATTGTCCTCCTCGTGCCATAGGGGATTGTAGAGCGACGGATTCTTGGTAATCGCCGCCAACGCCGCCGCCTCTCCCGTCGTCAGGCTCCGCACGCGCCGCCCGAAGTACTTCAGCGACGCCGTCTCCACGCCCCATACTCCGCCGAGGTCGATAGTGTTCAGATAGTTTTCCAGTATCCATTCCTTATCTTTCAGGCTTTCCAGCATAATCGCCAAATACTGCTCCTGTATTTTGCGGCGGAGTTTTTCCAGCGGCGTCCGCTCCTCCATGCCTACGGCGAACAGGTTATTTTTTATGAGCTGTTGCGTCAGCGTACTGGCCCCCTGTGAGAAACTCCGCGTCCGGATGTCCTCCACAATCGCCCGCCCGATTCCCCGCACGTCGATTCCGTTGTGCTGATAAAAACGCTGGTCCTCTATGGCGATAAACGCTTCCCGTACCGACTGCGGAATCTGACTGAGCGGCACGTATTCGCGGTTCGCCTCCTCCCCCGCCAAGTAGCGCATGACGTTTCCGTCGGCGTCCAACATGGCGGTACGGTAGCGTTGCGGTGACACCTTCTTGAGGTCAAGTTGCGGACTGGTCGCCACGGCCCAGAATACGAACCCCGCCGCCGTCAGCGTCGCCAAGGCGAACAGTAACAGAAAAATTTGCAAAACGCGTCTGAAAATGCCCCTTTTCTTACGTCTCATATCCGCTCCCTTCCGCGTGTATGGGTTTCCGCTTCCTCCCTGACATCATAGCGGAATCCCCGCGTCAGTGTCATGAACAGACTGTGAATTTTCCGCCGGAGGCGTCATTTTTCCGGCGCGGCGCCCTCGTCCGTCACGGTATCGCCTTGCGCCGCGCCGCGCAGGGCGTCGAAAAACGCCGATAACGCCGCCCCGCATTCCTCTTCCATGATACCCCCTTGCAGGGCCGTTTTATTCGGAAAATTTTCCATAAATAAATTCATTACCCCGCCGCACGCGCCCATAACCCGGTCACGCGCCCCGTAGCGCACGCTCCGCAGGCGTCCGTTGAGTATCGCCCCGGCGCACATCGGGCACGGCTCCAAGGTGACGTATAAATCGCACCCGTCAAGGCGCCATGTGCCGAGCGCGGCGTTGGCTTGCGCGATTGCCTCTAGTTCCGCGTGCGCGTCGGTACGCTGTCGCGCCTCCCGACGGTTCCGCCCGCGTCCGATAATCGCGCCGTCGCGCACGATAACGCACCCCACCGGGACTTCTCCCGCGTCCGCCGCCTCCGCCGCAAGGCGTAACGCCTCCCGCATATACTCCGCGTGTTCCATATCGCCGCTCCCGTATCATTTCCCCGCCGCCGTATCGTTTTCCCCGTCGCGCCGCATAAACGCGCCGTTCGCACGGTATACTCTCTGTACAAACCGCGCTTTTTCCGCTATACTACTATTATTATCGGCAGTATCGGCAAAATTGGAAAGACCGATACCTGTAAAAACGGAGGATTTGCCATGAATCAACTGTTCAGTATTATTCTCGTCGTCTTCCTGCTCGTCGCGCTGGTACGTATCCTCAGCGCCCCGCTCCGCCTTATCGTCAAACTCGCCGCCAACGCCGTCTCCGGTCTCGTCGCGCTGTTTCTCGTCAATCTCCTGACGCCTGTCACCGGAATTTACCTCGGCTTGAATCTCGTCAACGCGCTTATCGTCGGTATCTTCGGCCTCCCCGGGCTTGTACTGCTCATCCTCGCCAAGTGGGTGCTGTGACGTTCCGCGATTTTCCCAATAGAGTTTAAAACCCCTCCCCCTGTCCCCCTCCCCTTTCAGGGGCGGGGGAACCAGTCTTGAAAAGGCTTTCAAGTCCCGGAAGTCCCCCCTG
>JAFSOM010000158.1 GCA_017447005.1 Oscillibacter sp. | reverse complement strand
TGTCCGAGCTGTTCCTCCGTCACGCTGCCCACATCCGTGAACAGTCCCGCGAACTTGCCTTTGTACATCACCGCCAGACGGTCGCTCAAAGAGAAAATCTCGTTCAAGTCCGCCGAGACCAGAATCACCGCGCACCCGGCGTCGCGGTATTCGAGCAGTCTGCGCCGTATAAACTCCGCCGCGCCTACGTCAATGCCGCGTGTGGGCTGATTGGCGATGATAATGTCGGGGTCAGTGGAAAACTCCCGCGCCACAATCACCTTTTGGATATTGCCGCCCGACAGCATGCCGACGTTCTGTTCCGGGTTCTTGCACTTGACAAGATATTCCTTCACCAGTTCGGCGGCGCGTTGCGCCAGCGCTTTTGTTTTCAGCAGGAACTTTCCCGAATAGGTGGGCGTGTCGTACTGGTTGGAGAACATATTCTCGCGGATGCTCAGATTCCCCGCGCACCCGCTGGTCATGCGGTCTTCCGGGATGTGGCCCATTTTCTTATCGCGGACGCCCTTCACGTTGTCGTTGCGGATGTCCGCGCCCTTGATGGAAATTTCGCCGCTGTAGGTCTTGTTAATGGCCGTGATAGTGTTGATAAGTTCGGATTGTCCGTTGCCTTCCACGCCCGCGATACCGAGGATTTCCCCGCCTTTGAGGTCAAAGGAGAGGTCGTCGACTTTCAAGACGCCTTGCGCGTTGTGCACGGTCAGATTCCGGACGCTAAGGCGCACGTCTTGAAGTTTCGGGGGCTTTTTGTCGAACGTCAGAACGACTTCGCGTCCCACCATCAGTTTCGACATGTCGTCGGTACTGATTTCGGAGACCTCATACGTGCCCATGCTTCTGCCGTTGCGCATAATCGTGGCGCGGTTGCAGATACGTTTGATTTCGTCCAGCTTGTGGGAAATGAAAATAATCGTGTGCCCGTCGGAGCGGAGTTTCTCCAACTGTACGAACAACTCGTCAGTTTCTTGCGGCGTCAGTACGGCGGTAGGCTCGTCGAGAATCAGGATGTCGGCGCCGCGGTACAGGGCTTTCAGGATTTCCACTTTCTGCTTGACGCCGACGGGGATTTCCTCCACTTTCGCCGTCACGTCAATGTCAAAATTGTACTGCTCGGCAATGCGGCGGGCCTCCTCCACGGCCTTTTTCATGTCGATGAAAAGTCCGTTTTTCGGCTCCGTGCCCAGTATGATATTCTCCGCGACCGTCAGCGACGGCACCAGCATAAAGTGCTGATGTACCATGCCGATACCCTTGCTGATGGCGTCCATGGGCGATTTAATTGTCGTCTCCTGTCCGTTGAGGATAATCTTCCCGGAATCGGGGGATTCAATGCCGAACAGGACTTTCATCAGCGTGGATTTTCCCGCGCCGTTTTCCCCCAGAAGGGAGTGAATCTCGCCTTTTTTCAGGGTCAGACTGACATCCTCGTTAGCGACGACTCCGTTGCCGTAAATTTTCATGATGTTTTGCATTTGCAAGACATACTGCTCAGACATATCGCTTTCCCCTCTCTCTGACAGCGGTTGACCGCCACGCGTTCCGCGATTACTGAAGGGCTACCGACGCTTTCAGCGATTCGATTTCCTCCGTGCTCATGGTAGAGGAACTGTAGACTTCAATTTCCCCGGCGGAAATTTTCGCTTCCAGTTCGTCCACCGCCGTGCGGATGTCCTCGGGCACCATTTCCTCATAGTGCGCGTCCTTGACCAGATTCACGCCGCCCTCGGCGAAGCCGAAATAAGCCTGCGTACCGTAGGCTAACTCGCCGTCCATGGCCTGTTTGAGCGCGATATAGAGCGCCTGTCCGACGTTCTTCAACGCGGAAGTGGGGATATAGGGGGCGTAATCGGGCAGAAGCGCGGCTTGGTCGGAGTCGACGCCGAAGGCCAGTTTATTGGTCTCTTTGGCGGCTTCCAGCAGGCCCATTCCGGCGGAACCGGCGACGTTAAAGCCGCAATCCGCGCCCGCGTTGTACATGGCAAGGGAGAGGTCTTTCCCTTTGGCGGAGTCCTCGTAATTGCCCACCATGCTGACGGCGACTTTGACATCGGGATTTGCGTCTTTCGCGCCCTGAATGTAACCGACAAGGAAATCGTTGATAGTCTTGCCCGCCATGCCGCCGAGGAAGCTGATTGCGCCGCTCTGGGACATCATCGCGGCCTCCGCGCCGACAAGATACGAAACCTCATTCTGCTTGAAGAGGATATTATAGAGGTTGTCGGGATTCCCGTTGCCCTCGAAGTCGTAAGCCTCATCGAAGAGGATGAACTTCTGGTCGGGGAACTGGTCAAGAGCGCTCTGGAGCGGGTCAACCATCGTGAACGAACCCGTGATAATCACATCGTACTGACCGCCGTCGCAGTAGTCCAGAATGGTCGGCTCATAGTTGGCTTGGTCAGCCGCGCCGCCGCCCATCTGCTCCACTTTGTAGTCGAAGCCGTCGCCGAGTTCGGTCTTGAGTTGCGAGAGGCCCTCATTGGCGGAATCCCAGAAGGATTTGTCGCCGAGGGTACCGGCAATCAGGAGCGCGACCTTGAACGCGCCGTCGGACGAACCGCCGCCGGAATCGGACGGAGCCGACGAACCGCCGCCGCCGCAACCGGTAAGGACGGCGAGAACCATCGCCGCCGTCAGGATAAGGGACAATACTTTTTTCTTCATCTTCCTTTTCCTCCTTAGGTTTTGACGCTAATTTCAATCCTCGTGATGACTGGGTTTCGACCCGCATAATGATTAGGAATTTTATCCCCTTGGGAAAACAATCATTATGACGGAATCAACAAAAAATCGCCTTCTTTCTCCGCTCATATTATACCTGATTCCCGAAAAACTGTCAATCGGCGTTCGCATATTTTCTAAACGTTGGTATGCGTGTAGGAATCGTTGGCAAGGCGCGGAGTTCGCCCCCCTCTGTCGCTGCGCGACATCTCCCCCCGTTCCGGGGGGAGACAGAAACCTGTCAGCGTTGCGACAAAGCCCTCCCCCGCCTTGTCGCCCCCACGAAGTGGGGGAGATGTCGCGCAGCGACAGAGGGGGCGGGGAAGGTGACGCGCAGCGCCGGATGAGGGCAAGTTTCCGGCGCGCCAATGAAAACTTTACGCATACTAAAAGTGGCGCGAAAGAAGCAACGCCGATACGGAATGAAATTTCCGCGTCGGCGTTGGATTTTGTCATACTGCGCTTGCGTCAGGGATTATTTCAGGTGTTCAACGTAGCGTTTCTCCGCGAAATAGTCGCTGGTCTCCTTGGCCACGACGCCCGAAAGCGCAATCAGGGCAATGATATTCGGCAGGGCCATTAAGCCGTTGAAGATGTCGGCGATTGTCCACACAGCCTTCACGGTCATGTACGGCCCCACGAATACCGCCGCGATATACAGCCAGCGGTAGATTTTGACGGGCCGCATGTCGCCTTTGGTCAGGTATTCCAGACAGCGTTCCGAGTAATAGTCCCAGCCCAGAATGGTCGTATAGGCGAAGAATACGAGGCACATCATGAGCAGGAAGGAGCAGACCTGATTCGGGAACGGCAACGCTTTCTGGAACGCGTACATGGTAACTTGCGCGCCCTCTAAGCCGAGTTCCGGCCTCCACGCGCCCGTGATGACAATGGAAAGGCCCGTCATGGTGCAGATAACGATGGTGTCAATAAACGTTCCGGTCATGGTGACAAGGCCCTGACGCACGGCGTCTTTGGTCTGCGCGGCGGCGGCGGCAATGGGGGCGGAGCCAAGTCCGGCCTCATTGGAGAAAATGCCGCGGGCGACGCCCTTTTGTATCGCCATACGAATTGTAAAGCCTAACGCGCCGCCGAATACCGCGCCGGGAGCGAACGCGCCCGCGATAATCTGATACAACGCGCCGGGAATCGCGGGAATGTTGAACAGCAGAATCAGAACGCCGAAAATGACGTAAATCACGGCCATAAAGGGTACGACGACCTGCGAAACGCTTGCGATACGCTTGATTCCGCCGATAATGACGAGCGCGGCGCAAACCGTGACAAGCAAGCCGACAATCACGGTGGTGACGGTAATCGTCGTGGCGCTGTCGCCGGAGCCGATTGTCATGACGACGTGCCGAGCGTTAGGGTCAAAGAAGTTTTGCGCGGCGGTGGTGATGCCGTTGATTTGCGTAATCGTGCCGATACCCATCAGTCCGGCGGTTGCGCCGAACGCCGCGAAACAGGTCGCAAGCCATTTCCAGCCTTTGCCCATGCCCTTTTCGATGTAGTAGAACGGCCCGCCGAGCGCGTGACCGCTGTCGTCAATTTCGCGGTACTTGATAGCCAGCAGGCCTTCGGCGTACTTGGTAGCCATGCCGAAAAACGCGGCGACTTCCATCCAGAACAACGCGCCCGGGCCGCCCGCGCATATCGCCGACGCCACGCCGACGATATTGCCCGTGCCGATAGTGGCGGAAAGGGCCGTACAGAGCGCGCCGAACGAGGTGACTTCGCCGTGTCCGCCCTCCTCATTTTTGACCATCAGGCGCAGGGCCTTGCCCAGATGAAAGACCTGTAGCAGCCGGACGCGGTAGGTAAGCCACACGCCGCAGGCGATAATCAGGACAATCAGGGGAACGCCCCACACCAAATCGTCCACTTTCAATAGAAAGTCCAACATGAAATTCCTCCTTTTCCGACGCCGGAAGCCTTACGGATTCCGGCCTTGTTCGATACTTTACCACAATGACGCGAAAAAGTACAGAGTTTTTTCGGCGTTTTGGAGGCTTTTTTTGTTCCCGGCGTCCGGAAAGGTTTCTTATGATGTAGGAAAAAAACGCGCCGGGAACGCGAAACGCGGAAACCGTCCGGTCAGACGGCCTCCGCGTTTGATTCGTGCAGTTTGGTTTTACGGTTTCTCGGCGTTTTCACCGGAAAGCGGCGCGGAATCCGTTCCTTTCGGATGATACGTCGGCACCGCCTTTTTCAACAGCGCCCGGATGGTTTCGCCGTCGGCGTTCCGGTAAGCCTCGTCCATGAGCGTTTGCAACTGGTCCAGCAGTCCGGCCTCGTCGAACGCTATCGGCTCTCCGATAAAAATCAGGTCGTTGCGGGTCTTGCGCAGGCCTTCTTCTTTGATGAGCATTTCCTCATAAAGCTTTTCGCCCGCCCGCAGGCCCGTGTACTCGATTTTGATGTCAACGTCGGGCTGATAACCGGAAAGGCGAATCAGATTCCGGGCCAAGGTGTCAATCTTGACGGGACTGCCAAGGTCGAGCACGAAAATTTCGCCGCCCTCGGCGTAGACGCCCGCCAACAGGACAAGGCTTACCGCTTCCGGAATGGTCATAAAGTAGCGGATAATGTCCGGGTGCGTGACCGTGACGGGGCCGCCGTTTTGAATCTGCTTTTGGAACAGAGGAATCACGGAGCCGTTACTGCCTAGGACGTTTCCGAAGCGTACCGCGACAAATTCCGTCTTAGACTGCCGGATAGCGCGTTTGCGTTTCTCCGAATTTTTCGCCCAGTCCGGGTCTTGGTCTCCGGCCTCTTTCGGGTGGGACAATTCCGGGAGTTCGTGCGCCGTCCCGTTTTTGACTTTCGCGTCGAAACACTGGATAATCATTTCGCAGAGGCGTTTGCTGGCCCCCATGACGTTCGTCGGATTCACCGCCTTGTCCGTGGAAATCAGAACGAAGCGCTGACAGCCGTAGGCCATCGCGGCGTAAGCGGTTTTATAAGTTCCAATCGTATTGTTTTTAATGGCCTCGCAGGGGCTGTCCTCCATCAGCGGCACGTGCTTATGCGCCGCCGCGTGATACACGACCTCCGGGCGGTACTGTTCAAATAACTGGAAGAGTTTCTGACTGTCCCGCACGGAGCCAATCAGGACGACTAAGTCAAGATTGGGGTACTTGTCGCGCAGTTCCATTTGCACGGAGTAGGCGTTATTCTCGTAAACGTCGAAGATAATCAGTCTTTTCGGCTTATGTCCGGCGATTTGACGGCACAACTCACTGCCGATAGAGCCGCCCCCGCCCGTGACAAGGATGGTCTTTCCCTGTAGATAGCGGAACACTTCCTCCAAATCGACATGAATGGGTTCCCGCCCGAGCAAATCTTCCATGGAAATGTCCCGCAGGGCGCTGACCGTCACGCTTCCCGCGATAAGCTGACTCATCCCCGGGAGCTGCTTGACCTCGCACCCGGTTTCCATGCAAAGGTTGATAACCTCCTTGCGGTTCGTCATAGACGCGCTGGGAATCGCCACGTAAATTTTCGTAATGCGGTATTTTTCCACCGCTTCCGCGATGGCCTCCCGTCCTCCGACGACCGGCACGCCGTCGACAAAGCGCCCCCACTTGTTGGAGTCGTCGTCGATAATGCACGCCACATAACCGGGAAAAGCGTCCGGTTCCTCTTGGTTGTTCGTTTTCCCTTCGTTTTCGGCGTCCTTTTTCATGGTTTCTGGCCAATGGTTAATTTCCCGGAGTATCATCTGTCCCGCGCTTCCGGCGCCCACGAGCATAATTCTGTGTCGGGGCGCCGCCTTGTTTTTTTGCAGCCGGGAACGTTCCATTTGCAGGAAACGGTAGCTGAAGCGGATTCCGAACGTCAGCGCGAATTGAAAGAAGATTCCCCAGACGTAATAGGACAACGGCATAATGACGCGCAGTATGAGCGCCGTTTCCGCCAGTTGTATGACAAAGGTAATTCCCGTCGCCAGAAGCATATATAGCAGTTCCGTGAAGCTGACAAAGCGCCAAATGCTGTTATACAGTTTCAGTTTCCAGAAGACGAGGACGCAGAGCGCGGCGTAAGGCAGAATGGACACCCGGTACAAGTCCAGATAGAGCGCCGGAATATGCGACCAGTGCATATCAAAGCGGAGAAAGAGCGCGGAAAACCAAGCGACGCAGATGGAAATAACGTCAAATCCCATCAGGAGCGCCGCAACTTTATGCCAGTGTTTCCAATGTATTTTATGAGCGCGAGAATCATCGCTATCGTGTCCGCGTATTGGAGTTGTCATAGGTCTTTATCCTTTTTTATGTGATTTCCATGCGTTGAAGGCCGACATTCGGCGTATTCAATCAGTGACATCGACAGTTTCAACGCCGTCAGCCACGTTCGTTTCCGCAAGCGGTCTTCCTTTTTTCATATGGACAGCGCGGCGGGGGAAGACGATTTCACGGATTACATAGAAGCATAGAACCGCAACGCTCTTTCATGGAATGCGATTTTATCACACTGAAAGGCGAATTGCAAGAGGTCGGGGCGATTTTTTTGGATTTTCCGTCAAAATCTAAAAAATGGAGCGGAAATTCAAGAGAAAACGGCAAAATATGTAATTCGGCGCATTTTTGATAATCCCTCCCTTTTTTTCGTCATGCAAGCGTGAGGCGTCGCCAAAGCGGAGCGCGAAAAAATATGTCCAGTTATCGGACAATTTTCAAAAATCGCGGCGCGAATCTTGTCATTTTTTGGGAAACGTGATAAAATTTCCATGCGTTCGGGGCCGCCGGAGAAATTCCGCCGGAAAAAGCGGGTTTTGACGGCCTCTCTCCATACCGTCGCGCAGTCCGCGCAAGCGATAAGGAAAGGTGAGAATTGATGAATTGCTATGCGTATCATTATGAATCGCCCCTCGGCGGCGTCACGCTCGCGTCCGACGGCGACGCGCTGACGGGCTTATGGTTCGACGGACAAAAATACTTTCCGGACAACCTTCCCAAAGAATACGGGGAACGCCGCCTCCCGGTTTTTGCGCGCACGGAAGAATGGCTGAACGTCTATTTCAGCGGGAAGGCGCCGGACTTTACTCCGAAACTGCGCATGATAACGACGGACTTTCGGAAAACGGTATGGGAAATTCTACTTTCCATTCCGTTTGGAGAAACCATGACCTACGGACAAATCGCGGCGATTGTCGCGGAACGAAAGGGAATGGCGCGCATGTCCGCGCAAGCGGTCGGGGGTGCGGTCGGGCGTAACGCGATTTCCCTTGTGATTCCCTGTCACCGCGTGATTGGCGCCGACGGAAGTCTGACCGGATACGCCGGAGGGCTTGACCGGAAAATCAAACTGCTTGCGTTGGAGAGGGGCGCGGGAATGTCCGAATGACGAAAAATCCCCCTGAAAGTTTGCGCCGCCCTAAGCCCTCCCCCTTTGGGGGAGGGTGGCGCGTAGCGCCGGATGGGGGTCATTTTCGCCCCCCTCTGTCACTTCGTGACATCTCCCCCCGTTCCGGGGGGCGATTTGGGGCGCTTGATTCGTTTAGTCACATTTATTTTCCGTAGCTCCTAAATCCCCCCTTACCGGAATTTCAACGCGCTAAAAAAATTCGTTCCCCCGCCCCTGAAAAGGAAGGGGGACAGGGGGAAGGGTTTCAGTGAATGACAGGCGATTTACCGCGGGAGTTTGCGCTGTAACTGTTCGGGGTTGACGGCGGAATAGAGCGCGGTTTCGTTGGTGATTTTCCCTTCGCGGCGGAGACGTAAGATGGATTCGTCCATGGAAATCATGCCCTCGGCGGCGGAAGTCTGGATGACGCCGTCAATCTGGTGCACACGGCTGTCGCGCACGAGATTGCGGATGGCGTTATTGAGGCGCATGACCTCAAAGGCGGGTACGAGAGAGCCGTCCACGGCGGGAAGGAGCTGTTGCGAAACGACGGTGCGCAGGACTTGCGAAAGCTGTACGCGAACCTGTTGCTGTTGGGCGGGCGGGAACACGTCGATGATACGGTCAATGGTATTGACGGCCCCGACGGTGTGGAGCGTGGAAATGACGAAGTGCCCGGTTTCGGCGGCGGTCATGGCGATTTGGATGGTGTCAAGGTCGCGCATTTCGCCGAGCAGAATCACGTCGGGGGCCTGTCTGAGACTTGCGCGCAGCGCCGTGACATAGCTTTCCGTGTCGATGGAGAGTTCCCGCTGACTGACAATGCTTAGTTGGTTGCGGTGCAGGTACTCAATGGGGTCCTCAATCGTGATAATATGGCAGTTGCGCGTGCGGTTGATGGCGTCCACGACGCAGGCCAGCGTAGTGGATTTGCCGCTCCCGGCGGGGCCGGTGACGAGCGCAAGTCCCCGCGTCAGTTCCGTAAGGCGCATGACGTTTTCGGTAATGCCTAGGGCTTTCCAGTCGGGAATGCCGAATTTGACAATACGGATGACCGCCGCCAGCGAGCCGCGCTGTTTGAACACGTTGACGCGGAAACGCGCCAGTCCGGGCAGGGACAGCGCGAAGTCGTCGTCCCAAGTCAGCGCGTTTTCGGGAATCGGCCTTTTCGCCAAATCGTAAAGCTCCCGGACAAGTTTTTCGGAATCTTTGGGCATGAGCCGTTCCGCGCTTGCGTTTTGGAACGTCGTCCCCTGTTTCATGGCGATATTGCGTCCGGCGATGAGGAACAAGTCCGCCACGCCTTTTTTGACCGCCAGTTCCAGATAAAATTTCACGCTGTCTTCCATGATTTGCGCCGTCCTCCCGTCAGTCGATTTTCGCCAAATTCGGTTAAATTCAGTTGATTTCCGCTAAAGTGATGATGTCGTCGGTTTGCCATTCCCCGGCGTAGACTTTCTTCCAGCTTACAACGTCCATATCGCCGCCGCGCAGGAGCAAACGGACTTCCAGACGCTGTTCGCCTCCGGCGGGAAGCGAAAATTCCGCCAGCGTCCCGGCGTCGGTCTCCGTATAACGGATTTGCGGAAGCTCCGCGCCGTCACTGTCAAGGGTAAGCGTTTGCGGAAGCTCCGCGCCGCTGTCCGCGTCAAGGTCAGACGATTGCGACGCGGCGCTATCGTTCAGGAGTTTCGCCGCGCCGTCGAAGTCGCCGCCGCGCAGGGCCGCCGCGATACGCGTCGCGTCGCAGTCGGCGCGGTAGAACTCCGCCGCCCGACGCGCATTCAATTCGGCTAACGTCCGCTCGCGGTTCGCCGTGACGAACGTCAGCGCGGCGAAGACCGCCATACACAAGACGCAGAAAATCATGACCAGAGACGCCGCCCCGGATACTGTGCCGCCGCGTTTCATGATACCGCCTCCAATGCCGCGATTTCCCATTCCAGCAAAACTTTCCCGTCCGTCCGTACAGCCTGTAAGAGCGCCGAAACGTAACCCGCGCTTTCGGTTTTAGGCGTCAGGAAAATTTGATACGCCGCGTCGAAAGGAGATTCCGTTTCCATCCATTGCGCGTCGTACATCCGCGACAGAACCGCGCCGCTGTCCGTGACCGCGCCGCTATTGTCCGCTAACGCGGTTTCGATAATCTCGCCGCTGTCCGTGACCGCTAGAATCTCGCCGCCGGATAATTGCGCCGTGCGCGCAAGGTCGCCCCGCGCCGCTTTAAAGCATTCGGCGACGTTCCGCGCCTCGTTCACCGCCCGCGACAACGCCTCGCTGTCTTGGCTCATCACTTCCGACTGCACAAAGATACCCGTACAAATCGCCGCGCAGAGCGTGAACACGCCCACGGCAAGCGTTAGTTCGATAGCGAACAGCCCGGAACGCGTGGGCCGGATACGTTCTCTCATGATTCGCCGCCTCCCGCGCTTCTCAAAAATACATACGCCGCCGAGGCGTGACCGTCCGCGCCGATATAGTCCAGCCGCAACAGTCCCGGCGCGTCCTCACGAATCCGCAGTTCTTGCGCCTCGGCGATAATTTGCCCGGTCTCCGGCGCCGGCTCCCAGTCCCTTTCGCAGAACAGTTCCCGCAGGGCGCCGCCGTATACGTACAGAATCGTTTCGTAGGGGACGCCGTCAGCGTCGCGTAACAGTCGCACGGCGTCCGCGCCGCCGAACGGCGAAACCTCCACGTCTCCGGCCTCGTCCGCGGCGTGCAGTTTCGCCGTGACGTAAGTCAGGCTTACGCGCTCCTCCGTGTTACGCGCTATCCGTTCCCCGACGTGACGGTAAACGCCCGCGCCCGCCGTCATCGCAAGCAGAAGCGCGGTTCCGAATACGCAGGCCAAAGCCATAGCCGCCACCGCGCCCGCGCCGCCCATGCGCCTCATTGCTTCGCCCGCCTTTCTATCACCGTAATGTCCGGCATGAGGTTGGACGCGAAAATCTCGTAGAACACGACATACTTTTCCTCGTCCGCCGCCAAGCCGCTGTATTCCTTCAACTGCTCATAAGTAGCCGGATACGCGCCCTCCAGCGCGAAATAGCCGACCGCCGCCTGTCGTATCGCCTGTTCGGTCTGACGCAGGGCCTCGGCGTCGGAACGCCGCGCCGCCTCCCGGACGCCGTGAAACGCCCATAACGCCACAATCACGAACAGCGCGAGGCCTAACAAGACGGGAATCCAAAAGCCGCCGCGCCCGTAACGCCGGAATAAAAACCGTTTCATCGCGTCCACCTCAGCCAATCGCGGACAGCAGTCCCATCAGCGGCAACATCACGCTGATGAGGATTGTCCCGGCCAACGCGCTTGTGATGACCACGACGGCGGGTTCAATCGCCGCTACCATACGGTCAACGCGCCGCAAACTCTCCTCTTCCTGACGCTGCGCGAGTTCTTCCAGCGTGTCAGGGAGATTCCCCGTACGCTCGGCGAGTTTGAGCAGACGGCAGTCCCGATTGGAAAACAGTCCGCTTCCGGCTAAGGCGTCGGCGGGGCTGTCGCCGTCGGCAATCAGGGCGCGGCAACGTTCCGTTTTCTCGTCAATCTCTTTCGCGCCGCCGCAGAGTTTGGCGGACATCTCCACGGCCTCTTCCATGCCCAGTCCGGACGCCACCGCCATCGCCATGGAGGACGCGAAACGCGATACCGCCATTTGTCCCAAGACGCCGCGCCCGCCGAAACGGTAGCGGAACCATGCCGTGAAACGTCCGCGCAGGGAAGGCGTGAGGCCTACGACAAGCCCCGCGACGGTCAGAACCGCCAGAACGGTTGCGAATCCCGCGCCGCATTTCGCCAGCGCTTCCCCGATACGCATCATACCCGCCGCGACCGCGCCCATACGCACGCCCAACTGCGCGAACACTTGGTCAAACACGGGCAGGGCTTGCGTCACGAGCAGTACGACGACGGCAATCATCACCGCGAGCAGTATGACGGGCGTGGTCACGGCGCCGATAATGTCCGAACGCATACGGATTTTACGCTCATAGTGACGGCAAAGGGTGTCGAACGCGTCCTCAAGGTGTCCGGTCTCCTCGGCTAAGGCAATCATGTCGGCCATATAGTCCGGGAAGGCGCCGGAGTCGCGCATAGCCTCCGCCAGCGACAGGCCGGATTCCATGCCCGTGCGCAACGCCTCCAGCCATGAGCGGACTTCCGAATCCGTCTCATCTTCCAGAAGCAGGGCCAGTCCCTCTTCCGGGGTAATGCCGGAATGCGCCATCTGACGCAGTTCCCGGCAGAATATCGGCAGATACTGTTCCGACGCCCGGTTTTTGTTTTCGCTCAAAGCCCATTCCCCCGTTTTTAATCAATATTTTAAAGATACTCGCGGCGCGGCGGGCCTTGCAGAGACGCTTACGCCGCGGCGCGTCCGGTCAATAGAGGTACTTCGCGGTATAGTTGGCGCCGTCGCCGATGTATTTCATAATGTCGTCGCTCTGGTTTCCGGTGGAAGCGAACGTCGGGTCCATGAGTTTCCATTCCGCGCCGTTGAAATAAATCTTGCTTTCAATCCAGCCGTCCTGACTGCTCCACACGTTCAGCCACGCGTGATAGGCCTCGCCCGTATAGCCCACAACCAGCTTGACGGGCGCGCCCTGACTGCGGAGCATAGCCGCCATCAGGGAGGCGTAATCAAAGCAAATGCCCTTTTTCGCGTTGAGCGTGGCGTCCACGTCGGGCAGATACCCGCTCTTGACTGTCTGCGCCTTCTCCCGGTCATAGGTGATGTTGTCGACGACGAACGTATAGACTTTCTCCACCTTGTCGAGATTGTCCGACAGTCCGGCGCAGAGTTCGGCGGCCTTTTTCACCGCCTGACTGTCCGCCGTAAAGTTGATGTACTGGTTGGGCCGCAGGAACGGCGCGAACTCGTCGGACAGTTTCGCCTCCACGGTTCCGCTCAGGACGGTGGCGTATTCGGAGCCGGAGACGTTCTTGTAGACGCCCACCGTATAGGCGCCGTTTCCGTCGGAGAGCGGGAAAACGTCATATTTGCCGTCCGTGCGGAGATTATACTGATACGTCGCGCCGCTGGGGCCTTTGACCAGCGTTTTGAGTTTCGGCGAGCCGCCCTCTTTCCACGATACGCAAATATAGCCGTCCTTGGCGTTGGAGTAGTCAATCACGGCGCTTTTGTTCTCACATACGGCGGTTCCGGGCGCGGAAGGCGTCAGGGCCAGACTTCCCCCCGGCGCGGCGGACAGCGGCACGTCCTCATCCGCGATTGCAATGACTTGCGCCCCGGTCAGCGGGAAGCCCTCGTCGGTCAGCGCGCCGATGGTCACGGCCTCCGCCGCCGGAGCGGAAACGTCCGCGTCGGGGATACGGTCAGCCGGAGCGCAACCCGTCGCGCACAGGCCGAGCAGGATTGCCGTCAGCAACGCTAAAGCAAAGTTGTTTCGCATAGTAAATCCCTCCTAATTTCGTCAATTTTTTGATTCGTCCAAAGGACGCGCCGACATTCTCTCTAGGGAAAGTATACCGTTTATCGGGAAATTTGTCAATCTTTCTATCACAGGCAAACGGAAACGCCCCTCCCGCGCATGGGGAAGGGCGGCGCGTATCGGTTGGGAGCGCGTCAGGACGCGGAATCAAGATTCCGGTTGATGTAGCGGACAAACCGATATGTGACCTCGTTTTCGGTGA
>JAFSOM010000157.1 GCA_017447005.1 Oscillibacter sp. | reverse complement strand
TGGCGTCTATTATACCGACGCGGCGGGCGAAATCACGCTGACCGGGCTTACTCCCGGCGCGACTGTCAAGGCGCGGGAAATCCGAACGGTAGACGGCTTTACGCTGGACGGAACGCCGCAGGATATTGAAATTCAGGCCGGACAGACGCAACAACTAACCTTTTGGAATGCCCGTAAAGGTTCGCTTCTGATTAGAAAGCTCGACAGTTTGACGCAAAGGCCGCTCTCCGGCGTGATGTTCCGTATCACGACCGCGACGGGCGAGTACGTCCCAAACAACGACGGGCGCACCTCCAGCAACGGCTTTTTCACGACGGACAGCGCGGGAGAAATCCTGCTGACGGGCGTGACAGGAACGCTTGTCGTAACGGAATTTTCGACGATTTCCGGGTATGTGATAGACGAAGCGACGCGCAGTCAGACCGTTGTCGTAAACCCCGACGATACGCAGACGCTCGTTTTCTATAACAATCCCATGACCTCGCTGACGGTGCAAAAATATGTCACGGGAACAACGACGCCCCTGAAAGGCGCGAAGTTCTTTGTCAGCGACAGCCACGGCGTCGGCTTGGGCGATTCCAACGGGACGTTCACGACGGACGAGAACGGACGCTTTGTGATTTCCGACCTCATCCCCGGCCTTAGCGTAACCGTAAAGGAAACGGAGGCCCCGGACGGCTATGCGCTGGATTCCACGCCGCAAACTATCCGTATGCGGAGCGGAATTTCCGCGCAGACGTTGACCTTTTACAACGCGCCGAAAGGCTCCGTCAGCGTCCGCAAACTGGACGCCGTGACGGAACAGCCGCTTGCGGGCGCGGAATTTAAGGTCACGACTGCCAATGGTATTCCGCTCGATAACGACGGCGGCAGAATCTCTACGAACGGGATTTACCGCACGGACGATAACGGGCAGTTCCTCGTTACGAAAGTCCAGCCCGGAGCGTATGTCATAACCGATGTGATATGGTATGAAAGGTGTTTATCACGGCAAAACACCCACATTACCATAGCGGCTGGTCATTTGTGGCGAATGATAGCGTTATGTGCGAGAAAGGCGGCGATACCAGCATAAACAAGGCAACCTTTGGACAGAAATTGTTCAAAGGTTGCCTTGCGCGGAAAAATTACGCTAATGGCGCGCCAAAAGCGCGAATCACGTCCTCACTGTCACGACCGGAGATGCCTCGGCCTGTCGCTTCCTCAATGGCGGCAAGCAGTCTCATCGCCCGTTTGATGAAGAAACGCTCGAAGTCATCGTGGCGGCAACTTGCGGAATCAATCCAATGGGACGCCAGATACCCGTCCAAAACTTGCGAATTGACCTGCCCCTTACGCTCAATCTTGGCAAGATACTCGGAAGGAGCCACGCCGCCAATTTCCCTGTTTGTGCCGTATGAAAGAGGCGTTTTGTTTACCACGCTGTTCCATTTCTGCTTTGGCAGACCATGGCTTTCGCAATAGTCTTTCGGGAAAATATGATGGATGTCGATGTTCTCGGATTTATAAGCGGTAAAATCCATGTCGCGCCCGCTGATAAAATCCTGACTGTGATTCTTTAGAACCAACGCCAAGACGCCCTTATAGGCGGCGGACTGTCTGGTCTGCATGGTAAGCAAACGGAGAGGATTGAAATAAGATTCCTGACACGTCTTGGGAATTTTGTCGGAATCTGAAATCCATTCGATTACCTGTACGATGTCATTCGCGTACCGGGTTTCGTTCGCCGCTCCGTACAACTCCCCGAACACTCCGCACCAGTACCACCGCTTGATTTTATCCCTGACGTTGGCGACCCGTAATTTACGGCCTTCCCGCAAAACCGCGCAAATCGCCGCCAGAGGAATCAACTGCGTGGAGTACGGCAAATCGCGGCTTACGAAAATTCGCTCCTCCTGCAAAATTTTCTCGGCCTCCGCGAATCCCTCGGACAATGCGTCCGCATACTCCTGATAGTCCTGTAACGTCAGGTTCAGGACATCTTTTTTCTTGCAGCTTACGGTGCCTCCGCATTTGAAAGAGGCGAGCAAGGTCAATGCGGTAAGGAAATCAGTAGCCGTGACCACAGACAGAATGTCGCCTTTGAAAAAGCGGTCGCGCCGCTCCTCCCAGTCTTTGCGCAATTCAAAATCATCCATAGCGAAAACCGCTGTGATTAGCTCGAAAACAGTAAGGCTGACGCCCCCGGTATTTACGTTTTCAAATACGCGGCATACCGCTTCTTTCGGCGTGTCCTTTTCCAATGTGATAACGGGCATCGCATATTTCAGCGTTTTGGCGATAATCTCCGTGCTGAATCTGTTGAACAAGGCGGCGGCATTCGGGTCAAAGTTATGATACGCCTGATAGCCATTCTGCCACATCATAACCTTGGCAAAATCCAAAATGCGATTCAGCGGGAACATTTTATGCTCATATTCCTTCTCCGGGCGGGAAAGGTCAAGCTCAATCCGTCCGAAACTGGATTTGAGAATGCGGTCTTCAGGAACGGAAATGATAATTTCCTCGTCGTCGGCGTTCGGGTCTAACGCTTTCTCAATGCTAATGTAATAGTAGCGGGAAATATCCTTTCCTTTGTCCGTTCTGGTATGCACAGGGGCGTCGCTGTAAAGCGCTGAGTAGAGGGATGTCAGGCGTTGCTGTCCGTCCAGAATCAGTTCGCTTGGCGTTACGTTGGCGCGGTTGGACGGCACGCCCTCAACGATTCTGTATTTGAAGCGCACATTGGCGTTTCCATACTCCAGAAACATGGCCGCGCCGACCGGAAACTTGCGAATGACGCTCAGAATTAAGGATTTAATTCTTCCGTCATCCCAAACCCAGCTTCTTTGGAAGTCGGGGAGTTGAGCGGCTCCAGAATCTACCGCTTGCAACAAGTCCGTGATTTGTCTGTCATTTGTTTTCATCAGCGTATCTCCCCACACCGTTAAATTTTGATGGATACGCCATTATACAAGATGGAAACGCCTTTTGCAAATATTCAAGAGCGGCTCATTTAATTTGTTAAGTCCGGTTTCTGGCTATGAAATCGGACTTTTTAATTTTGTCCGTGCGCATACGCTGGAAAGCGCGACATTTATATTGGCGGATTGCACTATAAAACGCATTAAAATGGATGTGAAATTAGACATAACATAGATTTTTTCTCTTTTTCAAAAATAGCCCGGTAAAAGCGCCTTTCCCATCGCTTAAATATATAGAGGGACTTTTTTCCTGACAGGCGAAAAAACGGGGTAAGCCGCTCCAGAAGGTCTGCGGCAAGGAAAAGCGTCGAGAATTGCGCCAGCAGGAAGGGGGATTTTAGCGTCAGCGAATCAACCGCAGATTTGACGTTCCCTCTGTGTGAAATTGTGCGAAACGGAGAATTTTTCGATTTTTGCAAAAAAGTCGCTGAAAAGTTCAACCGAACCCCCCCTTCCCAACGCTTAAGTATATAGAGGGACTTTTTCATCATGCGCAGAGCGCGAGCGACGTAACGGAATCTTGCACAATAAAAAGTGATTTGCAATTCATAAAATTGTGCGAAACGGAGAATTTTCCGTTTTTGCAAAAAAAGTCGCTAAAAAGTTCACCCCGAACCCCCTTCTCATTCCCTAAATCCTGAATCCGTTAAACTCAAAGCCCTTGCTCGCTTATACGAGGCAATAGGATAAAATGTGCGATACCGCTTGTTTTACAGCCTAAAATACTGAAATCCTTTCATATTTTCTCGTTTTCACGTTATTAGAGACTGCGTTCATGCAATAATTGTCGTTTAAGGAAGCGCGCTGATAACTCCTGCCGAACCGTTCGGAATCTTCACCCAATGGGTGAAAAACTCACATGGTTTGACAAGCGTTATCAGAGGCCTTTCACTCATAGCGCTTATATCGCCACAAAACGGCAAAATTGCATGAAAATCAGCCTAATCAGGACAATTCAGGGAGTTTATCGGGCAAAAGGCTCTCTACAAGACGGCTTATTCAAAGGCCGATTATAACGGCATCGCCGATGCGAGTTCAACGGATTCAGGTAAATATATGGGGGGACTTTTTCAGACGCCCTCACGGAAAGGATGATGCCGTTTTCCCACGCGCCGGAGGCTGACACGCGTCCGGTAAAAATTGAATACTCAGTAAGCAAGCGAACGCAACCGCGACGCTGTTCCAAACGCCATGACCGCCAAAGGCGCGAGCGCCCACTGGAACGCTGTCAGGCGCATGGCAACGTCCACAGCGCGGTCGCGCCGCAAAAACGCCGTATCGCAGGGTAAAAGGGAGATACTGAGGGTTTGGTCCGGACAGCTTCGTCACCTGTCGCCGCCGTCTGTCGGTATCGCGGGATTCGCCCGAATCCGCTTGCTTATTCCACGCGCCGGGGTTGGAGCCAAGGGACGGTCACGCCGTCCCGAATGCGGCGCGTCACGCTACGCTAACAATAATTACGGAAAGGATTCAATCTTTATGACAACGGCTTTACGATTGGAAGCATACGCCGGGATTTCCGCGTTATCGTTTTTACGGAAACTGACGGAGACATGGAAGCGCGTCATTCTTGTCGCCTGCGGGCCGTTTCCCGACAGTAAAGGAGGAGGATAATTTACAATGCCGGACAGCGAAAACGCCAATGTGATTTACAGACGCATCGGCAACACGACGTACAAGCTCCGCGTACATTTCAGCGGAGAGGCGACGGAAACGATGGAGGAGAAAATTCTTCGTCTGATTCGTTCGGAAGCTCTGGACAAACGGGAAAAGCGTGGTATAATAAGCACTGCCACAAATGACCCAGCCGCCTGAAAGGAGTTCGCCATGAATGACAAGCGGTTGGATACCCCGAAAATTACCGCTTTGTACGAGCGGCTTTCCCGCGACGACGACCTCGCGGGGGAGAGCAATTCCATCACCAATCAGAAGAAAATGCTGGAGGAATACGCGGCCCAGCGCGGATTTTCCAACATCGCCCACTATACCGACGACGGATGGTCTGGCGCGAACTTCGACCGCCCGGACTGGAAGCGCATGATTGCGGACATTGACGCCGGGAAAATCGGGTGCGTGATTGTCAAGGACATGAGCCGCGTCGGGCGCGAGTATTTGCAGACGGGCTACTATACGGAGATTTATTTCCGTCAGTGCGGCGTCCGCTTCATCGCAATCGCCAACAACGTGGACAGCAACGACCTCAGCACGCAGGAGTTCGCCCCTTTTCTCAACATCATGAGCGAGTGGTATCTCCGCGACGCCAGCCGGAAGATTACGGCGGTTCTCCGCGCCAAGGGCATGGAGGGCAAGCACATTACGAACAACCCCATCTACGGCTATATGAAAGACCCGGAGGACAAAAATCACTGGATTATTGATGAGGAAGCCGCCGAGGTGGTGCGCCGGATTTTCAGGATGACCATTGACGGCTTGGGGCCGAAACAGATTGCGCGGGTTCTGACGACGGAACAGGTGGAGCGTCCCGCCTATCATCTGTCCAAGCAAAATCAGGGAACCGCTCAAAACCGGGACTGGTCGGAGGAACCGTATGTGTGGAGATTTTCCATCGTCAGGGACATTCTCTCCAAGCCGGAGTATATGGGGCATACCGTCAATTTCCGCTCCCATAAGGAATCCTACAAGGACAAGCGTAGAAAGAAGATTCCGCCGGAGGAATGGGTTATCTTTGAGAACACGCAGGAACCCATTGTGGACGAACAGACGTGGCGTCTCGCGCAGGAGCTTCGGAAGACCGTCCGCAGAACTGACACGCTGGGCGAACCGAACCCTTTGACGGGTTTGGTATACTGCGCCGACTGCGGGGCGCGGATGTACAACCATCGCGGAAAGTGCGGGATGAAGCGGGACGCTCTGGGCAGGCCGAACGGCAAGCCTCGCGGAAAGGACGACATCTACCAGTGTTCCACGCATAATAACGCGTCCCAGAAATTTCAGGTCAAATGTTCCATGCACTACATCCGCACCGTTGTTTTGCGGGAACTGGTTTTGGAGGCTATCCGCGCCGCGAGCAAGTACGCCATTGAGAACGAGGCGGAATTTATCGAGCGGGTGCGGAGCGCGTCGGAAGTCCGTCAGGCGGAAGCCGCGAAAGCGTTGAAAAAGCGCGTCCGGCGCGAGGAAAAGCGGGTGTCCGACCTCAACGGCATTATCAAGAAGCTCTACGAATCCTACGCGATGGGTAAGATTCCTGAGAAGCGTTTCGACGCCCTGTCCGCCGAGTACGAAAAGGAGCAGGCCGCGCTGGAGGAATCCGTCGCAAAGGCGAAAGCCGAGCTTGCGGACTTTGAGGCCGATACCGTGCGCGTGGACAAGTTCATGGAACTGGCCCGGAAGTACACGGACTTCTCCGAGCTGACCACGCCGATGATTAACGAGTTCGTGGAGAAGATTCTGGTGCATGAGGGCGACCGTTCCAGCGGCGAGCGGGTGCAGGAAGTCGAAATTTACCTGAAGTTTATCGGGAAATTCGAGATTCCCGCGCCGGAACCCACGCCGGAGGAACTGGCGGAACAGGAGGAACTCCGCAGACAGCGGGAACTGGCTCGTGAGCGGGCGCATCGTTACTACGAGCGGAGAAAACAGCGCATTATGGAAGCGCGGATGAAGGAGCGGGATTCCGAATCCTGAATTGAACGGCGGTTCGCTTCGGCGAACCGCTTTCTTATGATAACATTACGATAATGCAAACGGACGTTTCGCGTTGCACGGAGCGTCCGCCTTGTAATCCCTGAATCCGTTAAACTCGTGAGCGAAATTTGTTACAAAAGGCATTGAAATAAGCCTTCTTATAGTGTGATTTTTTTCTGATAAGTTATATAAATCGCTGTAATTT
>JAFSOM010000156.1 GCA_017447005.1 Oscillibacter sp. | reverse complement strand
GCCGACTTCATCACGGGAAAGCGGCTCTTTCCCGCACGAGCAACAGATTTGACGCTTCATCACAGCGACCTCACCGTAAAACGAGGGACTTCCTTCCCGGCGTATTCCTTGTCCATCAATGCCATCTGATTCACGATGATAGACCGCATAATACAGGCTCTTCGCAAACAGTAGAGGTTAAATTCGTGCGGCTTTATCTCGTCCGCGTGACGGACATTGGGAAAGAGCAGTTTCAGATAGGCCGTGGCAATCCGCTTGACCGCCTCCGTATCCCGCGTATCGGCACCGTCAGGGACTTCTATAAGCCTATCCACGATAGCGCGGTAACTGGAATCGTCCCTGAGTTCATGCAAAATAGAGCAAAAATACTCCGAATTTAAGGCCCATCCGTTTATCTTCAAGTCGTCATTCATGCGCGGGATGTGCCAACCTTTGATAAAGCCATGAAAGCGCTCCAACAACGCGGATTCGTGGAAGGCCGACGGGAGTTCCGTAAACATGTCGGTGGTCGCGTCGTTATCCATGACGGTTTTCGAGATGTTGCCGCATAAAACCATACCGGCCCACGCAATGCCTTTATGATTGCCGACCGTGTATTCCCCGCTCTCCAAGTATCCCTTGAGCGCGGCGCGCATTTCATCCACGTCGGTGAAAGAAATCGACTGCACCTCGTCCAGCGTGACAAAGTCATAAGTTGACATCAAGCCCTCTGTCCCGCGCGAAATATCGTAGAACAGCTTCGCCCTGCTCATGATGCCGCCGGAGGAGAGCCAGCCGTAACGGCTGACGCGTCCGAAAAGATAAGATTTCCCCGTCCCCTTCGGGGCCAGTTCAATCAGATTCAACCGCTTTTCCACAAACGGGAGAAGGCGCGTCAACATGGTCAGTTTTTCTTCCTCTGTACGATAGCCCGCCGCGTTGTAGTCAATCGCACCCAGCTGAACGTCCAGCCACTCGCCAATGGTGAAACGGTCACGGACATCCTTGTAAAAGTCAAGATTAATCGTATAGGGGCAGAAGTTCTGAAAGCGAAGCAGCCTGATTTTCCCGGGCAGTCGAGGCCTTACGCTGTCGTCCGGGTCGCGGTATCCAAGCTCTATCATGCCCCAGACTTCCTGCCCGGAAACCAGTTCATCTTTGACATCCTGCCACACGGAATCCTCAATGATGGTTTCCTTTGCGGACAAGCCCAAGTCCGGAAGCGCGAAAGACACTTCCCCCTGCCTGACATCCACTTCAATGGAAAGTTTGGTCAACATCTTCACGCGCTCGTGGTCTTTCACAATCCGGCTCTTGATTGCGTTCCAGTCGTTGCGGCGGGGAATGAAACGTCTGACGAAATCAGAAAGCTCATCAATGTCAAAGTTTCCTTCTTCATCCTCAAAGCGTTTCAGTAGCCAGTCTCGCGTGAACGAAGGAAGCCCCAAAGAGGAAAAGATATTGTTGTTTTTTAAGTCCTTGTACACCGCCATATCGTCGAAATAGTCCCGCAGTTTATCAACCAAGGATAAATCCCTCCTTAGTCAGCAAAAAATTCTGTGCCGTCCCGGTCATTCATTGTAGACTTCTTCTCCCGACGAAGAACGAAACGAAGGGTTGTCAATTCGTTGTCTCCGTCATACGCGACAGCCTGATAAGGAATCCCTGTAACCCAGTGACCGTCAAGGAAAACATGAAATAAGTTCCCGTTCTGTGAATCCTGTGCGCCCACATATTCCCGGTCTTTGACGCGGACGCGAATCCGCGCCGCCGCATTGGAGCAATAGAGCGGCAGTATCGGTTTTCCGTCAAAAGGTTTCTCAATGACAGCCGTCTCCGCGTCCTCAAATCCCGGAACATAGCATTCAATCTTCTGATTGGCAAGCTCAATTTCAATCAGGGGAATGATGACCTCTTCCAGAGACGCGCCGCCGTGAACTTCAACCATCGCGGCTCTACTTCCCTTAAAGCGGTCATAGTTCGCCAACACCCAGAAGCCGCTTTCCTTCGTCGCGGAATCCGGAGGCTCATCCGCGTCTCCGACAGGACAGCAACGACCGGAGTATTTTCCCTTTTCCGACATTGCCCACTTATTTTCGCGCTGGTGCAAAACACACAATCGACTTGCGCCGTGGTCGGAGACAAGCAACATTTTCTCCACTCCCTCACGGCGCTCCACCAAATCAAATTTGATGGTTGTCAATGCTTCTTCGATGACTTCCAATTCGTCTGCAAGATGTACGGCGGGGGCGGTGCTTTTTGCGTAAGGTTTGACGCCGTCATGCTTTACATCATCTAAAGCAGGGTCTCTCGGACGCTTAAAGCCTGTCCAGTCATCGTGAAAACTTCCGTTGTGCTTTCGCTCTTCCACGCTATACTGTCCTTTGGAAGGCAATCTTGTAATGGTAGGCAAAGAAGTCTGCGCGATATGGATTTGAATCCGAAGGTTCAGTTTCTTCGCTATTTTTCGGATATATCCCAAGTATTCCACGCCCAAAGCGTCCAGCCAGTAAAGCCCGGTTCCGTTCGCTTTAAGTTGCGTCATCATCATGCCTCGTGTGGGCAGACGCTGATACTGTCGTTCTCCCGGTTTAGATAACGTCTCCACCTTCTCCAAAAAGTCCGGCTCGATTTCGTTCAATACTTTCTGCATTTTGTAGCGTTCAAAATACCATGTGAACAATTCGCCGCAGTCGGCGGTTTCAAAACGATACTCGTCAAGATACGCCGCCAAATCAGGATAAATCAGGGGTAAATCATCTGGAATTTTCCGAATATGCGCTAATTCCTCTATGACAGCCCGACGTTCTTCTTTTGTGTTGTCAGTCAGGTAATGAATACGCTCCTTGTCCCTCACGCGGCTGTCACGGAGATACTCGCTGATGTCGTAATCAGGATACTGGCGCAACAGTTCTTTCCGCTCCTCATAAAGCGTTCTGAAAGCGGGAGCTGAATATTCATAACGGAGAATCGCGGAGGCAATGGAACGCCGATAGGCAGCATAGTCAGGGGAATAGTCCATGACCAAGCGGAAATAATCCGACTGCGCCCCGCGCAGTTTCTGCCGGAGAAAGGTTCTCCAATGAAGCGGCGTTTCGCCGTCGAGATGACTGTCTTTGATATACTCTCCCCATTGTTCAGAAGAAAGCGCGTTTTCAGGTACGTCAAAGGAATCGGAACATTCCCGAATCGCGTCCCAAGCGGATACGATATATGGGATGTTTTCCAATGCCAGATTTGTACGGACATACTTTTTCCCTACCGCGCCTGTTTCAATGGTTTGGAGCAGCTGACGGAAATCCTCAATCGCGGGAATTTTGACGGAGGGATGTACCCCGATAACGGAGAAATCCGGTTCCGAATCTACCGCAAGCCAGCGCAGGAAGGTAAATTTGCTTTCCCGCTCCTGTAAGCGTTCCAGTTTTTCCGACAGATTCCGCCCAAATACAACCGTCTTGTGGGAAAATGTCTTGTCAAACAGGCAATCCAGCAAAGGACTATGAGGCCACAACGTCAGATATTCGCCCGATCCCCGGATGAAAACATTAGACTTTTCCTGATAGAGCGCGTCAATCATACGGTCTTCTTCCGGGGAACTGTCCGGGCAAGCGGACGAACAGTAATCGCTGAGTTTCATCTGACGAAAGTCGCCCAACGACTGTACGATTCTGTCCGTATCCGGGGCGTTTTCCACAGCGACGAAAAACGGATAAGTCGAATCGCCGTCCAAATAGCGGTGGACGGCGGCAATCGCGCCGTCAACTGTCGTTCTCATGCCGCACCCCTTCTTCGTCCATAATTTGAATGCCCACGTCCAGCTTGTCCTTTACCAAGCGTTTGAGGTAGTCCTTTGCGCGGGGGCCGTCCATCGTGCTGTCAATCCAGTCCAGCAGTTCCTGATTCGCGCCGGAAAGGTAATTCTTGTCCGCTTCCTGCCGGATAATCTCCTTTGCGGCGTTGCCGGAGAGCCAGTCGTAACAGCGCATGGGAGAGCGGCTTTCAATCGCGTTGCGGGCCTGCGTCACGGAAACCAGAAGATGATATTTTCCGATTAGCTCCCGGACAAAGGCGCGGTCAATTTCCGCCTGATTATTCAGCAATGCCAAGAACGACGGATTGGAGTCCAAATACTCCATCGCCGCGTTAATTTCAGCCTCAATGGGATTGGAGGCAAGCAACGCGGCGAATAGTTTTCGCGCCTGCTCCTGTTGCCGGGTATCGGGAATCAAGGCCAAGATAGGCGTTTTATAATGGTCTGACCATTTCACCGGGTCGTCAAAGCCGGATGCTTTTTTCCATTTCTCCCGCAACTGGCTCTTCTTTTGAGCGGCTTGTTCGTCTCCCGCGTATTTTGCAACGTGTTCCGCGAAAGTTGCCCTGTCGTCTCCAAATGAAGAATTTGGAAGGCGATTATAGATTTTCTTAACCGCCTCATCGTCCAAGCCGGATAAATAGCTTGCGAACGCCGAGGCGAACAGTTTTAGCCGTCCTGACAGGAAAGCGCGAATCTCCGTTTCCTGTTCCGTCAGCGTTTTCAAAAAATTCTTGCGCTGTTGATAGTCTTTCAGGCTATTCTCAGTCCGAATCACATCCAAATAGGAGAGCCACTTTCGGAGACCGGGTTCCTGTTCTTTGAGAGTCGCAAGCGGAATGTGCGTGTACAGCGCTGTTTCCCGCCACGTCCGCATACAGGCAGGATAGGAACTTACGGAAGAAAAGGTATCCTGTCCGGCAAAGCGATTGGACGCGGCGACAATCTCATAGTCCGTAATCAGTTTGTCTATCTGCGTCTCTCCGGTTTCTTGGTCCCAAAGCCACAAAGCCTCGCCGGAAAACGTGTCCCGCACATCATTCATCATATACGGCGTGCAAATTGCGTCCGCAAGCGCGACAAGTTTTCCGTCACGAAACGTCCGCAGAAATTCCTCTAAGGCTTTTTGACCGTTTTCCTGCGTCAGCAGATTTGCAAGCTGGTCGGACGCGGCGGGGAAATTCAAAAGTTTGCCGCCCAGTTTCGTCGCAAGGGAAGGCACGTTGCCGCCGCTGTTGTCATTGGCGATTTTGCCGATAATGTCCAGGAACCAGTCCAGATTATTCGTGTCAATGGTTTTATAACACCAAAGAGGACATCCCAGTTTCGTTAAGCGGAGACGCATTTGGGTAGCGGCCATCTCCACCGATGAACTGCCGGGAACCTGAAACGCCTTTGCCGTGAAATCCACAAAGGCTTTCTGCGGTACGGACATAATCTCAAGATATTTCTTTTTATAACGATTGTCCTCAATCCCCTGCGTAGGATTCTTGCGCTTGAAGCATTCCCCGATATGGTCGCCAAGATAGTCCGGCGTTTGAATGTCTCCCTGTTCTCCCGCCTCTCCAATGCCATAGCGGTACGGCTCTCCGGCGTACTCCTTCAGGAGAAAGCCCGTAAGGAAAGCGTAGAGGTTGCAAGGCATAAAGCCTCTTTCCGACAGAAAGTCATAAATTTCCTCATGGGAGACACGGATGTCCGTATCAAGGCGGGATTGTATCATCGAGTCAAGCTCCGTTTTGAGTTTGGAGATTGGCAACATAGGCGACAGGTTCCAATACTCCGGCACGTTCCAAGCTCCATTCATGAGAGACGGTATATCTTTTTGCAGAAAGATTCCGCCGAACGGACGCTCTCCGCGCCTATCCACGTACAACTGACGAATGCCGTATTTCGCGCTGACGGGATAATTGTCCTCATGGAAAAGGTTTTCGCTGACGGCGGCATTGTCGGCGGTGTTATCGAATGAGAGCGGATATTTTTCCCGGACAATATCCGGCAAAACGCGGGTTTTCAACTGCTTCACGGCGCAAGGTTCCTTGTTGAACCTGTCACCATAATAGACAAGGACGTTTCCGTTGGCAACGGCGTCTTTCCATGCGTCCATCTGTTCTTGAACGCGATTTTTGTTTGTATCGGCAATCTGGGGGTCTTTGGGCCGCCAATATTCCTCGTTCCCAGCGTACTTTGCCCAATCCTCAAAACGGTCCGCGCCCATGGGAATGCCGCTCGCGTCTATCAAGGCCAGACCGCGCTTTTCGGTGTCCGTTCGCGCCTCCGCAATGAGCTTGCGAAGTTTCCTTTGCTCCTCCTCGTCACGGGCAAAGCAAATCACGCCGTAAATGTGAAAATCCACGGCGGCGGCGCTACCCTTGGAAACGCGAAGAACGGACGGACGGTCAGTCAGTTTATTGGCCTCTCTGGTAAACGTCGCCGCAGTAACCGGAACAAAGTGGAAACGCGCTTTTTGAGATACTGACAGCGGAAACGCGCCCATCAATTCCGCGTCCGTCACAAGGCGGGAAGTCGCAGTTTCCTCTTTCAGACGCTTGACAATCGCGTCGATTTGCACCTGGTCGCCCTGCACCGTGGCAGTGATGTACTCGTCCACGCCCTCTTCTGTGGGGGATGTCACAAGAATGTGAAGCTGGTCTTTCAACTGGTGTTTGAGAATATTTTCCGGGCTTGTCGTAAAATAGCCGTCCGGACTGATGCAGGCGTCCCAGCCCTCGAAGGCAAGGCGAATATTCTTTTCCGTGGGACGGAGAAGCGCAACCGAGTTGTTTAATTTCCGGCTGATGGCCTGCATCATCAGGACGACTTTCAGGACGCGCTGTTGTTCCCTCTTCAACTTCCGTGCGTTCTGCGGATAGGTGTCCAGAATGCTGGCGATAATCATGTCCAAGTTAGTGCGTCCTTCCCCGGAAGCGTGTTCGTCCCGGCCTTTTTCATAGAAAAAGTTCCAAAGATAATCCATCGTCAGAAGTTCGCTTTCTTCCGGGCTGTAATTCTGAATGAACCACTGAAACGCCTGAAGATTCTCGCTGTCTTCATTTTTCATGAAGTTGAACATACTGCGCTGGTTGGATGCGAAATTT
>JAFSOM010000155.1 GCA_017447005.1 Oscillibacter sp. | reverse complement strand
GTCAGCGTCTCCTCCGACGCCGTCTTTGAGATTTCCAGTATCTCGCGCACGCTCTTGACAATCGTTTTCGGCTCAATGCCGTGCGCCTTATTATAAGCGTCCTGCAAGCCGCGCCGCCGGGCGGTTTCGTCCATGGCCCCGCGCATGGCCGACGTTATCTCATCGGCGTACAGAATCACTAAGCCGTTGGCGTTACGGGCGGCGCGTCCGGCGGTCTGTATGAGCGACGTTTCCGAGCGTAAAAAGCCTTCCTTATCGGCGTCCAGCACCGCCACAAGACTGACTTCCGGCAAATCCAAGCCTTCCCGTAACAGGTTGATTCCTACCAGCGCGTCGAACTCCCCGAGACGCAAGTCACGGATAATTTCCATACGCTCTATTGTCTGCACGTTGGAATGGATATAGCGCGCCTTGACGCCCGACGCTTTTAGATAGTCGGTCAAGTCCTCCGCCATTTTCTTTGTCAGCGTCGTGACAAGGGCGCGTTCGTTACGCTCCGCCCGGGCCTTGATTTCCGACAGCAAATCGTCAATCTGTCCGGCGACGGGCCGAACCTCTACCCGCGGGTCAAGCAGTCCGGTGGGGCGTACCAACTGTTCAACGATATTGTCGGCCTGTTCGCGCTCATAGGGGCCGGGCGTCGCCGAGACGTACACCGTCTGTCCGGTACGCGCCTCGAACTCGTCGAACATCAGCGGGCGGTTATCGTAGGCGCACGGAAGGCGGAAACCGTACTTGACAAGCGAATCCTTACGCGCATGGTCGCCGTTGTACATCGCCCGGACTTGCGGAATCGTGACGTGACTTTCGTCCACGAACAGCAAAAAGTCTTTCGGGAAGAAGTCCAACAGCGTCATCGGCGCGGAGCCTTTCGGACGGTTCGAGATTATCCGCGAATAGTTCTCAATCCCGGAACAGTAGCCCAACTCCGCTATCATTTCCATATCGTATTCCGTGCGCTGTCGGATACGCTGGGCCTCCACAAGCTGATTGTTGTCGGTGAAATACTGTACTTGTTCCTCCAGTTCCTCCCGGATTTGCTTCAAAGCGCGGTCCATTTTAGGTTTCGTCGTGACAAAATGGCTCGCGGGATAGATTGCGATATGCTTCAGACGCTGATTGACGGCGCCGGTCAGCGGGTGAAAGTCGCTGATACGTTCGATTTCATCCCCGAAGAACTCCACCCGGACGGCGCGGTCACGGTAATACGCCGGGTAAATCTCCACGGTATCGCCGCGCACGCGGAATTTGTTCCGGTCAAAGGCAACGTCATTGCGCTCGTAGCGGTTCTCCACGAGACGCCGAAGCAGTTCGTCACGGTTGAACTCCGCGCCCACGCGTAAGGAAATTACAAGGCTTGCGAAGTCGTCCGGCTCGCCCAGTCCGTAAATGCACGACACCGACGATACGACGATAACATCGCGGCGTTCCAGTAACGCGCACGTCGCCGACAGGCGCAAGCGGTCAATCTCGTCGTTCGTCGAGGCGTCTTTCGCTATATAGGTATCCGTGTGCGGAATATACGCTTCCGGCTGATAGTAGTCGTAGTAGCTGACGAAGTACTCCACGGCGTTATTCGGGAAAAATTCCTTAAATTCGGCGCACAACTGCGCGGCGAGCGTCTTGTTATGCGCAAGCACTAATGTCGGACGCTGTACGCGCTGAATCACGTTCGCCATGGTAAACGTTTTCCCCGAACCCGTGACGCCTAATAAAATCTGACTGCGCAAGCCGTCCTCAATGCCCCGCGAGAGCGCGTCAATCGCCTCCGGCTGGTCTCCCGACGGCTTGTAGTCCGATACAAGCTCAAAGCGTTCCATTCTCTCCCTCTCTTCCGTCTGATTCTCTGAAAGCGTTTGAAAACCCCTCCCCTTTCAGGGAATACCATTAATTTAGGTCGTGTGAAAACCCCTCCCCTGTTTCCCTGCCCTTTCAGGGAATGCCATTAACTTAGGTCGCGTGAAAACCCCTCCCCCTAACCCCCTCCCCTTTCAGGGGCGGGGGAACACAAATTTGAAAGCGTTTTCAGGTCTTGTAAGTCCCCCCTGAAGGGGGGGGATTTAGGGGGGTTATGCGTAAAGTTAATGACATTGGGATTTAGGGGGGCCGCGTAAAAGGAATAACATTGAGATTTAGAGGCTTTCCGTACTCTCCGCGTGATTCCGGGCGTCGCGCAGACGTTCCATCAGGCCCGTCTCCGACAGGGATGTAAAGTCGTCGTCGGTGACGATAAAGTAATCGCGGAACGCGACGCGCACGGTATTCAGCGCGGCGCGTATTTTTTGCGCGGTCAGGCGGTCGGTCACGGACGGCGCCGCCACGCCTCCCGATAAGCAATGGCATAGCGCGACGGCGTTCGCGTCGGACTTCAACGCGCCCTCCACCGTACGCCGTATCAACTCCTGCCGCGTCTCCATCTCCGACGACAACACCCCGCCGTCCGTCAACTGATAACAGGCTAGGAATGAGTTATTGTAAAGGCAAAGCGCATAGAAGGCCTCGCGGGGTTCGCCGCGCACGAGTTCGAGAAAATAGCGTCCTATGTCGGCGATGTCCGCGAAGGCGTCCTCGCGGCGTTCCATCTCCTCCAACAGCGCGTGACGCCCCACGCAATTGACTAACGTCAAAAAAAATGCGCGGGACTCGTCCAGTCCGCCCACCCTGCGCAACTGGTAGAACGACGACGAAAGCAGACTGTCAAGGGAATGATATTTCCGCAAGAGCTGACCGGACAGCGCGCTGTTATCCGCGTTCGGGGAAATGTAGGAAAGAAGCAACTCCAGAATTTCCGCCTGCGTCAACGCGCCGATACCGTCCCGAATAAAGCGGCGCCGGATACGCGTCAAACGTTCGCGCCCGTCGGCGTCCATACGCTTTCTCTCCTTTCTTATAAGCGTACCGTAACAATACGATAACCGTACTATGTCGTAGCGATACGACAACCGCGCCGCGTTTAACGATACGATAACCGTACTGTATGGTAACTGTAACGGCGTCAAAGGCAACTCCGTCGCCGAAGTTGCCTGATAAACGGATGATAAGCGGCGATAGTGCGCAAGCGGAACGCGAACCGTAACGGAATCATAAGTTTTCCCAGTCGATTTTATCGGACTTGTAATAAAACTCGCGGTCGCGCTCGCCGACGCGCCGCAACGCCCGGCACGGATTCCCTACCGCCAGCGTATCGTCGGGCACGTCTTTCGTAACGACGCTCCCCGCGCCGATAACCGCGTTTCGCCCGATACGAACGCCCGGAACAATCACGACGCCCGCGCCTATCCACGCGTTTTCCCCGATGTGCACGTCGCGGTTATACTGCAAGCCGCGGGCGCGGAGTTCCGCGTCAATGGGATGATTCGCCGTCGCTATCGTGACGTTCGGCCCGAACATTACGCGGTCGCCCACGTAGATGTGACCGTCGTCGACTAGCGTCAAGTTAAAGTTGGCGTAGATTCCGGCGCCGAAGTGTACGTGACGCCCGCCCCAGTTGGCGCGGAACGGTAACTCAATATAACAGCCCTCGCCGCACTCGGCAAAGACTTCTTTCATGTACGCCTGTTTGCGTTCGTAGTCCGACGGCTTCAACTGGTTGAACGCCCAGAGCTTATCCTGATACGGGACTTGCTCCCGCATGATTTCCGGGTCGGCGGGGTCGTAAATCAGGCCCTTCAGCATTCGTTCGTACTGCGTCATAGCGGCGTCTCCTCCACGGATATTTGCGCGGTCTTACTTGCGTATGAAAAGTTTTTCATATCTGTTTCTGGCCTCCGACGGGTTCGGCGGCGGTTTCCGGTCTCTGGCGCTCCACTTGATTTCGGACGCGTAAAACCGCTCAAAGCTCTCTCCAACCCATTCATAGTCGCAGATATTCCAGCTTTCAAACAGTTTCTTATAACCGGAATAGCGCGGAAAGGTATCCCGGAATTTTTGGGCGCGGACAACGCGATTGGCAAGACGTTTCGAGTATTTGCCTTTTCGCTCTCCGCAACGGGGCGTATGCTTATAGGAACGGCTCATCGCGTCACCTCCCCGACGTGATTTATATAGCCCCCGCCCGTTCCGGAAACCGGACAGGGGCGGCGCGGGTTTCAGTTCTGACGGGAACACGCGGTTTTCTGTTCTGACGAGAACAAATGCGGGTTCAGTCCTTTTTGAGCGACTGACCGAATTTGAGTTCGTCCAAATGCGGCGCGTCGATGTTCCGTTTCTGGTAGTACGGAATCTTTTCCGGCTTTTCCGGCTTTTCGCGTTCCTCTTTGGGCGGCGTGACGG
>JAFSOM010000154.1 GCA_017447005.1 Oscillibacter sp. | reverse complement strand
TCTTTGACTGCCATAGCCAAATCATCCTGCGGAGCGGGATACAGAGCCTTTTCCTTCGTGCGATAGTGCAATATGAAAGCCGAATAACCAGCCTTGTTCAGTTTTCGTGCGATTGGAACACCCTCGATATAACTGCATACCATCCAGTAAGCCCCTCCGGGGCATAGTATGGCAAACGGATGTCGTTTTCCGTCGCGCAACACAAAGCGGTCGTCGAGACGATACTGATTCGGTGAAAGTACGTCGCGGACAAACTGCGGCAGATTGAAATCAGCGGGAATTTTTGACATAACGCTCACCTTCATTTAATTTTGCGTCTTTGCTTCATAGAGACATTCTAACTGCGCGTGTCCGCTTACTGCGTGTTCCGAACCGTCCGGCATTTTCACAAGACCCGCCACGCCTGCCGGCAATGTAACGCTCAACTGAAAGCGATTCCCGTTCCGCTCCCATCGTAAGGAAATCGTTCCGCGCCGACTATGGCATTCCGTTTCGGCCCACGTCAGGTCGCCGACTGGAGTGGGCGCAATCCGCACCTCTGAAAAGCCGGGTTTCGACGGGCGAAGTCCGCCGACATGAGAAAACAGCCATGCCAGAGCCGCTCCCGGCGCGTAGTGGTTTTGGGAATCTTTCGGCGCGCCGTTTTCATCAATCCCCATCCAGTTTTCCCATACGGTTGTCGCGCCGTTTTCAATCTCATACATCCAGCCCGGACACTGTTTTTGCGTCAACATACGGTAAGCCGTTTCCGCGTAACCATAATCGCTGAGGACTTGCAAGACCTGATAAGTGGTCAAAAAGCCTGTGCCAATGCGATACTTGTTTTTTTGACAGAGCTTATTCAGACGCTTCACGATTTTTTTCGCGGCTTTCTCATTCGCCAGTCCCATAGATACGGGACGCACATAACGACATTGACGCTTGGAACATACCGTACCGTAACGAAGAAACTCTTTACGATACGCCGCTTTGATTTTGGACGCCAGCGTTTTATATTTCCGTTCATCCTCATCCCGATGAAGAATGCCCGCCATTTGACTGAGCAGGTCAGCGGAATGATAAAACCACGCGGTAGCCACCTCCGCGTCCGGGAACATAAACGCTTGCATAGCGTCCTTTGCCATACTGCTTCCCGGTTCCAGCCATTCGCCCCAATGATAACCCGTATCAAGAATGTAAGCGTAATGTCCGGCGATTTTATAGAAATGCAGTTTGTGCTTTTGTTTTGCGCGTTCCGTATTAAAGTCAACATACCGCTTGGCGGATTCATAGACGGTTTCCAGAATTTCCGTATCGCCATAAAACTGATATAAAATCATGGGAACCTGAATCAGCGCGTCCGACCATCCGGCGCTGCTGTACGGGGTATTCATCATATCCGCGCCCTCCGTTTCCAGAGGAACCTCCGGGACTATGAACGGGAGACTGCCATTCGCTTTTTGCAGACTCAGAAAGTCATTGAGCCATTTTTTGAGAAACTTTCCCGTATCCGCCAGATAACACGCCGTTTCCGCGAACACATTGACATCCCCCGTCCATCCGGCGCGTTCACGGGTAGGGCAGTCCGTGGGCACATCTATAAAATTGGATTTCATAGACCATCTCACGTTTGACACAAGACGATTGATTTCATCATTGGAACAACGAAAATCTCCCGTATAGGGAATGTCCGCGTAAACCGCGACAGCGGAAAAGTTTTCCGCTTTGACTTCCTCCGGCCAGTTTGTCAGGCGCACATACCGAAAGCCGCTTGTAAGGAAGGCGGATTTATAAGTTTGAGTTCCTTCTTTCAGCGTATAAGCCAGCGTCTGACCCAGCAAATTGCGCGGAATCTCCATTCCCTCCCGAATATCGGGCACTGTCATTTCCGAAAGATTCCTGACGGTAAAATTACCGTCCTCATCCAGCGTTTCGCCCATTTCGAGCGTCACCTTGACACCCGCCGCGCCTGTCACTGTAAACTCCACATGACCCGCCAGATTTTGCCCGAAATCCAAAACGCGGTCGCCGTTCGGAGTAATCAGCGGCGTCGGGTGAAAACGCTCATGCTCCGTAACGCGCTCGCCTTCGAACGGAACCGTGTCGCCGTCATAGCGGCATTTCACGCAGGGATGCCATGCGCTGTCGTCGAAACCCGGCTGATTCCATCCCGGCATTTCGCGGGTCATATCCACAATCTCAAAGGTTTTTATATCGTTGCCGCGAATCGGGCCGTCTCTCGTCGCCTTAACGCTTTCGTCCGTTTCAATTCGTATCAGTCCCTTTTCGGTCTCCACTTCAAGGATTGCCGCGAATTGAATCCGGTCTCCATAAAAGGCTCTTTGACTGAACGCGCCGAGAGAACCGCGATACCAGCCGTCGCCCAGAATCGCCGCGAGAACATTCTCCCCTTCCCGCAAAGCGTCCGTCACATCCGTCGTAAAATACTGGACGCGCTTATGGTAGTTGGTGAAACCCGGCATGAGTCTGGCGTTTTCCACCTCCCGCCCGTTAATATAGGGGATGTATACGCCGAGGGCTGTGGAATAGAGCGTCGCTTTCCGAATTGCCCCCTCCAATACAAAGCTCCTGCGCAGATAAGACGCGGGTTGCAGTTGATTGCGCTCCGGCGCGGACTGTTCCGGCGTGACAAAAGAAAATTGAAGCTGTCCCATAAATAATCGCTCCCTTAAATCTGCCCCGCGTCGTTTCGTCGCTTGACAAATGGCGGATAATTTTATAAGATACTGCCGTATCTTTTGATAAGTATACAATAACCCGGAAGCAAAATCAAGCGTTTACGGCAAAGTGATACGATTTTCAAAAATCGTATCTTTAAGGAGGAACTATGGGACGCAGAACCGAAACAACAGAATATTTGAAAAACTGTATCGCGGACGCGCTGATTGAGCTGATGCGCAAAAAGCCCTTGGCAAAAATCAAGGCTCAGGACATCACGGATTTAGCCAAAGTAGGACGGGTCACTTATTTCCGTCATTTCCATTCCCATTCAGATGTTTTGGAATATAAACTGCTGCGACTTTGGAAGCAGTGGGAGGAGAAGCGCCCTGTCCCCGGCAATGACTCCGTATATGACTATGCGGTATGGTTTTTCTCTTTTTGCGCGTCAATTTCTGATTTGCTCTGTTTGTTGTACGAACAATCGCAGTATATGAGTATGATTAACTCTTATATGATGTTCACCGCGCCGATAGCGGAGGAAACGGAGGCTATGACGCGATATAAGCGGATGTTCTTTTCTTATGGGATACATGGAATCGTGCTGGAATGGATAAAAAGCGGATTCCGCGAAACGCCTGAAGAATTTGCCGCCATGTGCGCGGAATCATCAGTATCAAAGTGACAAAATGTGAAGTCATCCGTTCCGCGCCCTGCAAACTCACAGGCGCTTTCGTAATTTGACAGCGATTGCTCGCGGATTAGCGTTGCGCCATGTCCGCGTCTGATTTCATGTCGGCGTGACGCCACTCCCGGCGTACCTGTGCCGCTGTATCCATGACATTCATGTCAACGCCACGTTCGCGGATTGATAGCGATTGTTAGTATTCCGATAGCGGCGCTATGCCCGCGCCTAACCTTGCGGCGGCCTGTCGCCACTCTCCAGCGTGTCCGCGCCGCCGTATACCTTATATGATAACACGAAACACCCAAACGCGGCAACACTCCGTCACGCTTGGATGTTTCGCTGTATCTCAGATTTTGACGTAATTTTTGACTGCCTATTTTAGCATGATTTCTCCAAAATCGCGGCGTTTCAGCAATTTTTCGAGTTTCCACTTAATTAGCCGGTCTTTCCGGCAGGGCTGAAAATGCTCTCATGAACATCACCATCCGCGAACTGAAGG
>JAFSOM010000153.1 GCA_017447005.1 Oscillibacter sp. | reverse complement strand
CTCATAACTGCCCCTCATCCGTCACGGCTTGCGCCGTGACACCTTCCCCCCACAGGGGGGAAGGCTTTTGGGCGCAACGCCGGACAGTTTCGCGGAAATTCAAAAAATTGCGCTATCAAGTCCGCTCTTCTCCCAGGTCGCCCCCACGAAGTGGGGGAGATGTCGCCGTAAGGCGACAGAGGGGGCAAATTCGTCTTACACGCGGCGGTTCTTTTCCACGACAATCGGATGTGTCGCGTAGCCCATGAGACGGTGGTTTTCTTGGATTTCAACGTTCTTGTCGCCGATGACGCACTCGACAACCGCGCCCTTGCGGACGACGGCGTCACGGAACAGGATACAGCCGCGCACCACCGCGCCTTCCTCCACGACCACGCCCGAGAACAGGATAGAGTTCTCAACCGTGCCCGCAATCAAGCAGCCGTCGTTCATGAGGGAATTGGCGATTTTGCCGCTGGGGGCGACATACGCCGAGGACTTGTCGACAGCCTTTCCGATAATCGGGCGGGCGGGCGTGAACAGGTCAGCGCGTACCGCCGGGTCAAGCAACTGCATACTGCGGTCGTAGTACTCCTGTACGGAGCGAATCTGCGCCGCGTATCCGCGCCAGACGTAAGCCTGAATCTTCAACTGGTCTTTGCGCGCCTGTAACACGCTTCTGCGCCAGCTGTACTCATTGCGGGACGTGCAATCATCCACGACTTGCTTGAGCAGTTCCGTGGAAATGATGAACGTATCCAAACCGCGATAGCCGCGGGGATGGGCCAAGTGTACGAGCACTTCCTTGACGCGATTGTCGGCGTCCAGCTCAAAATAAGTGCCGTCGTCAATCTCGAAGCAGTCGCTGGCCATGACAACCGTGATGTCGGCTTTCGTGGCGAGGTGCTGTTCAAAAATCTCGTTGATGGGCAGATTGGCTACCAAGTCGCCGTCGGACAGGACAACGTATTCCTGACGAATCGTGTCAAGATAGGAGCGGATTCCGGCGAGGGCCTCCACGTTGCCGCGATAGGGCATAAGGGCGCGGCTGTTGTCGAAGTTGAACGGGGGCAGGAAGCGCAGACCGCCGCGCTTGCGGGACAAGTCCCACGCCTTACCCGTGCCGAGGTGGTCAAGCAGGCTCTGATACTGTCCGTGGGTCACGACGCCAACGTCGGTAATGCCCGCGTTGACCATGTTGGACAGCGCGAAGTCGACGGCGCGATAGCGTCCGCCGAAGGGGATGGACGCGGAGCAACGGGGGCCGACGAGTTCTTTCAGGCCCGCCCGCTCTTCATTGGCGAAAATAATTCCATGCAGTCCGTTCATTAGCGGGACACCTCCTCACCGTTCTGACTGAGCATCTTCTTTGCGGGGACAACGCGCCCTTCCGCAACGTCGCAACCGGGAGCGAGTACCGTCAGGCCCCACTCGTCGGGATTGGTATTCTCCGGACGGGCGCCGACGCGGGCGTTTTTGCCGATATGGGCGTTTTCGCCTAAGATAGCGTACTCGACGACCGCGCCTTCCTCGACCGTCGCGCCGGGGAGCAGGACGGAGTAGCTGACCGTCGCGCCCGCGCCTACCGTGACGTTCGGCGAGAGCACCGCGTTCTCGATGTTGCCGTAAATCTCACAGCCGCGGTTAATGGCGCTATGCGTGACGTTGGCGGACGCGTCGACAAACGTCGGCGGCGCGTTGACGGAGCGGGCGTAAATCGGCCATGTCGTGTCGATGAGGTCAAGGCCCGACGCCGGAGAGAGCATATCCATATTGGCGTCCCACAGGGATTCCAGCGTTCCGACATCCTTCCAGTAGCCCTTGAAACGGTAGGCGATGAGCTTTTCCTTATTGCCCAGCATGGCGGGAATGATATTCTTGCCGAAGTCGTTTTCGGAATTGGGGTTCGCCTCATCCTCGGTCAGATACTTTCTCATTTCCTTCCACGAGAACACATAGATACCCATGGACGCCAGATTGCTCTTAGGTTCCTTGGGTTTCTCGGCGAACTCCGTGATATTGTCCTCGGCGTCCACGCTCATAATGCCGAAACGCGGCGCCTCGGCCCACGGCACTTCCATGACGGAAATTGTGCAGACGGCGTTTTTCTCCTTGTGGAGACGTACCATCTCGGAATAGTCCTGCTTGTAGATGTGGTCGCCGGAGAGAACAACGACATAATCGGGGTCGTACATATCAATAAAGCCGATGTTCTGATAAATGGCGTTGGCGGTGCCCTTGTACCACGACGCGCCGGTCGCGGTCTGATAGGGCGGGAGGATGTGCACGCCGCCGGAGGAGCCGTCAAGGTCCCACGGCTGACCGGAGCCAATGTAACTGTTGAGTTCCAGAGGCCGGTATTGGGTCAGGACGCCTACGGTGTCAATGCCGGAGTTGATGCAGTTGGAGAGGGGGAAGTCAATGATACGGTACTTACCGCCAAAGGGAACGGCGGGCTTTGCCACATTGCTGGTGAGGACGTACAGGCGGCTTCCCTGTCCGCCGGCCAGCAACATGGCGATACACTCTTTCTTCATGTTCTTTCCAGCTCCTTTGCCTGATTGTTTATCAATTTATGCGCGTGTTTTGCGCAAAAATTACGTTGTCCGATTCCCGCGCCGGGGGCGATATGAGCGCGTTTAGCGCGGCTTAGGATTCGGCGCCGCTGTCGCGGTCCATTTTCCCGGCGATACGCTTGTTACGCGGCGGACGGGGGGCGGTTTTCCGCTTTTGCGCCAGCTTTCCCACGCCGCGCAGGAATACCGCGCCGAAAGGCGGAATCTTGATGGACACGGACGCGTCTTTCCCGTGGGAGGGGATATGCTCTACGGTAAGCGGTTCGGCGTCATAAAAACCCTCGCCGCCGTACTCGGGCAAATCGGTCGTGAACACGGGCGCGAACTGACGGTTGTTCGGCACGCCCACGCGGTAGCCGTCGTAACGGTTGGGGGAGAAGTTCACCGCGCAGAGCAGATTATGCCCTTGCTTGTCCTTACGCAGGAAAATGACGACGTTGTTTTGATTGTCATCGGGCACGAGCCACTCAAAGCCCGTCCAGTCGAAGTCGACTTCCCACAGCTCTTTCGTCTTACGATAGAAGGCGTTCGCGTCCTTGAAGAACTGGTGCAACTGCTGATTGGGCTTGTTCTGGAGCAGATACCAGTCGAGTTCCTGATTGGAGTGCCATTCGTTCCATTGGCCAATCTCCGCGCCCATGAACAGGAGTTTCTTTCCCGGATGGGCCAGCAGATAGGCGTAGAATCCGCGGGTGCAACGCAACTGGTTCTCGTAATCGCCGGGCATTTTGCCGACGATAGAGCCTTTCATGTGCACAACCTCGTCATGGGAAATCGGGAGCACGTAGTTTTCCGAGAACGCGTACATGAACGAGAACGTGATGTCTTTGTGGTTGTCCTTGCGGAACCACGGGTCAAGTTTCAAATAGTGGCACATGTCATTCATCCAGCCCATGTTCCACTTGAGGTTGAACCCTAACGCCTCGTTGGTTTCGTCGCCGTCGATGGGCGGGTGGGTGACGTTGGGCCACGCGGTGGATTCCTCCGCAATCATCAGCGCGGCGGGGTTGCGTTCGAACACGATTTTGTTCAGGTTCTGCAAGAACTTAATCGCTTCCAGATTGTGATTCCCGCCGTACTTGTTCGGCGTCCACGCGCCGCCCTGACGGTCATAGTCAAGGTAGAGCATAGAGGCGACGGCGTCCACGCGCAGGCCGTCGACGTGGTATTCTTCCAGCCAGTAGCGGGCGGAGGAGTACAGGAAGGAGCAGACTTCCGGGCGTCCGTAGTCGAATACGCGGGTACCCCAGCTTGCGTGTTCCCACTTGTTGGTGTCGGTGTACTCATAACAGGGCGTGCCGTCGAACTCGTAGAGGCCTTGCGCGTCCTTGCAGAAGTGGGACGGCACCCAGTCGAGAATGACCGTAATGCCGTTTTCGTGCATATGGTTCACGAACCACATGAAGTCTTTCGGCGTGCCGTAACGGGACGTAGGCGCGAAATAGCCCGTGCACTGATAGCCCCACGAGTCGTCGAGCGGATGTTCCGTGACGGGGAGCAGTTCAATGGCGGTATAGCCCATCTCGCGGACGTAGGCGGCTAACTGCTTGCCCAGTTCGCGGTAGTTGATGAAATGGCCGTCCTCGTACAGACGCCAAGAGCCAAGATGAACCTCGTAGATGTTCAGCGGGGACTCGTAGACGGGCTGCTTGTGCCGGCGGGAACGGAACGCGCCGTCAGACCACGGGAAACCGGAGATGTCATAGAGTTTGCTTGCGGTGGCGGGGCGGGTTTCGGTATGGAATCCGTAGGGGTCGGCTTTGAGGCGGACTTCCCCGTCTTTGCCGCGAACGGCGAGTTTATACGTGTCGTATTCTTTCAAGTCGGGAATAAAGCCTTCCCAAAGCTCCCCGTTGCGTTTGAGGGGGTTGGCGGTCTCGTCCCAGTTGTTGAACTCGCCCACGACGGAAACGCCTTGCGCCCGGGGCGCCCACGTGCGGAAACGCCAGCCCTTCACGCCGTTGCGCGTGTCGGGGTGGGCGCCGAAGTAGCGCCAGCCGTCCGTCAGGATACCTTCATGGAAACGCTGTTGCTCATTTTTACGCGCCACAGTTTGTTCCAAGTTTCTCCTCTCCTTCCATCTGCTCGCATGGCGAACGGCGCCGCCCGGGAGTCGTCTTCCCGCGTATCCGCCGGAAAAGCCCGACGCGTAATGCCGGGGAACGTCCGACGGATATGCCGGGGAAAGTCCGGCGCGTAATGCCGGGGAAAGTCCGGCGCGGGAACCGGGTTTGACGCGTTCTCGCGGCCTGTCATGCGGGATTTCCCGCCCGGTCAGGCGGGACTACGAAAACTATAATATTATAGCCCATATCCGGCAAAGCCGTCAAGCGGGGTTATTATCGAAAACAAGCAAAAAATTT
>JAFSOM010000152.1 GCA_017447005.1 Oscillibacter sp. | reverse complement strand
GCCCCAGAGGGCGCACTCGCCGTTTACGGTGTATAAGTGCGCCGTTGGATTTTACGTCCCTCGTCCCTCGTTCGTTTTGTAGGCTTCCAGCGTTTTGGAGACTACGGGCAGAAGGGAAATCTCCGTAAGCAACGTCGTGAGTTCCCCGCCGTCCATGTCTCTCACGGGAAAGACGTTTTCCAGAATCGCGCCGTGTTCAATCAGACGGCGCGTCCGATTGCGGCGTTCCCTGTCCCGCGCTTTGTTCAGGATTATCTTTTCCTGATTCCGATATTGGCTGACTTTCTTTTTCGCTTCGGCGAGTTCTCGCCGTAGTCGTTCAAGTTCCTGTTCCGGTTTCATGACGCTCCTTTCAAATTTCGGGCATAAAAGAAACGGTCAGCCGCTTTTTACGGTTGACCGTTTTCAGATGTGTGATGAATTTAGGCGTAGAACTCAACGCATACTGATAAATTAGGCGTATCTGGATTCACGTCTTTTATCAGATTGGTAATGATGGTTTCCGCCGACTTCTCGGCATACTGATAAAAAGACTGATTCGAGAGCAACGCGCTCTGAATTTTTTGCTTTCCTTCTCCAATCTGTTGTTGCGCTAAAACAGAGCCTTGCCCTGCGCTGTTCTTTCCAAAGAACGGAATAATCTGGGATATGCCGCTACCTCCATCGTCGCTTTCCACCATGAGGAGTTTGTTTATACTGTCAACCCAAGGTTCCCCTAATATCGGCTTGGGAAGTCTGACGCGTACCACGGAGCGTTCACTGTCAATCAAGTATTCCGCAATACTTAAATCAACGGTATAAACTGCGTTGCCTGTAACTTCCAGCCAAGCGTGGGTATCATCTTCGTCATATGTTATATACTCCACGTCGCTGACTTGCAGAACTTCCAATTTGCTTTCTTCGCGCAAATCTCCGATTGTGATTGCCGCCCGATTGCTGACATGGTATTTCTTCTCGGCGCGGTTGAAAGCGTCATTGTAAAATCTCTGATATGTGTTTTCAGACACACTTTCCTTGGTTGCCACAAACGTATCTTTGGCGGCAAGCGTGGCGTCTGTTACAGCAACGCCCCAAAGATAGGAACTGTAATACCCAGCAAAGATAACGATAGCCCAACTTGCAATCGTAAAAATGCCCAGTTTCCATCTGACGGGCAGACGCTGTTTTTCTTGCGTTTCAGTTGTGGTTGTTGCCTGTTCTGAGGAAGCGTTATCCTGACGCTTGTCCTCACTGGATAGCGGCATCATTACTTTGTTGTTCTCCATTGGACACGCCGCCTCCTTCAAGAAAAGAAATGGAAATCTGCCCTTCGTTTATGCTGACTGCTTCCGCAAAACGCCGCACTTGAGCCGCCGCATAATTTTGAGCCTGCTCTATCAACATATCATAATTGACTATATGGTCGCGTAGCGTTTCGTTACTTCGGTTAGAAAGCTGATTGAGCGAATTGATATACGCTTCATAGCCCTGCGCCTTGCTAAACGACACGCCTTGTTTTTCATATACTGCCAGTGTTTGTGTCTTTCCCATATCAAGCCGGAAATCCATTTCCGGCTTGGGAAGGATTACTTGAAGCATAGAACCATTCGGGATGATTTCAGCGGCGGTCAAATCCACAGAGAATACCGCCTGACCGGATAGAATAATCAGCTCGCTGTAATTGGACACATCCTCTCCCGCTTGTAGCGAATCTCTTACGGATACGTCCGCCACAAGCACGTCCAGTTTTCCCATGCGGGACAAACTTCCTCTGAGTTCCGTTTCCGTGTCTTTCGCGGTTAGCCCGGTTTCCGTACCAGCTTGGTAAGCCGCCGAACCCTCCGTAATGCCGCGCAAAGAGCCGACCGCTGCGCCTGCCAGTGTACCCGTTTCAGTGCCGATACTTTTGCCCAGCCCTTTCGCATTCCTGCAAAGAGGCAACAGTATCAGTAAGACGAAGCAGACCGAGGCTAAGGCTATGAGGAAACTAACCGCCGCGAAAATCGGCAGTTTGATTCTGATTTTCTTTACCCTCGCCACGGCTTATTCCTCCTTGACAAGCGTAATATAATCTGAAGGAGACAAATTTGCGTTGTCCAGTTCTGGATTAACCGGAATATTAACCGTTTCCTTCTTCACGCCCTCTTTGCCAAATAGACCTTTAATGAGGCTGATACCGCCAGATTTTTCAATGTAGTAATTTGGGTCTGTCACCTCATATTCCAATGTCAGTTTCTGGCTGTCGCGCAATTCGATTGTGCCGCTAACTTCCCTGCCATCCAATTTGAATGTAGCAACGCCATGAGGGTCATTGGGATTTAGCGTCACATGAATCAGTTTTTTGATTTCATGTTCTTGGATAATCTCGTCGATGTCCGATTGGTACTTGGAGAAAGACATGGTGTCCTTATAGACGCCATCGCTTACGCCCTTTCCACTCACGTAGTAACCGTAGTTCGCCATTATAGATACAGTCACTTTGTCCGACTTGCCTACGAATGTGCCGCCTTTCAGGGTCACTCCGTCTGCATCCGTTACCTCAATAACGCCGTTCGGAATAGAAGGCGATTTGTATTCGGAGAAGGCGTCAGAACCTTCTTTACTAATCAGCAGATGGATGGTGTCATATTCGGTTGTGTCCGGTATCGTAAAGGCGTAGCGGCGTCCACCGACTATATCCTCTGGATACAGCGTTACATCATTGCTTTGGACAACATACTCGCTTTTGACTTCAATGTAGACAGTATCTCCGTGTTTATAGTCGTCTCGGTAACGCTCATCATTTGAGAATATATCTAAAAAGGAACTGTCCGCAATACCCTGAATTGCTCCATCTGCTTGAATGGTATAATACCGCCGCAATTCCACAGAAAACGCGCTTTGCTCATTATCCCGTGTAAGGGTAGGGAACGCCACAACCCCTTCATCGTTGTTCTGATAATAAGGAGCAGGTTCTGAACGCACAAAATAGTATTCATCGTTATCATAATAGTACGCGATGTCATGCTGTCCAGTAGGGTCTAATTCCACCGTGCCATTGGCATAATACCGATTTTCAATTTCCCAACTTCCCGAAGCGGGAAGTTCCTGTTTTTCACCATTCGCGTCCACCTTGTACGCAAGCAACGTAACCGTGCGGCTTTGAAATTCCCCGACAGGCTCAATAGACAATTCAGTGCCATTGAATTTTTGGGGAATTGTTAAAACTGTTCCCGTGTTGTCAACGCCCAGAGAAATCTCCCCAATTTGGGTGCCTGTATTGTCATACTCCCACGCACGGAAATTTTGGAAGCGGTAAAGTTTGCTGGGGGCGTTCGTCACGGTTGGAGGCGTACAGTAAATTTGACCGCCCGGAGAAAGCGTACATTCGCCGGAAATGGGAGACATATGACCAGCGTCAGCATAATATTCGACGGAAATATAAGGATTGCGGGCAAATGTTACATGGATGCTCCCCACTTCACCCTTGTATTCCCCCTCGTCGCCAATATAGGAGCCATCTGGATTCACCTGATTGGCCTCACGCTTTTCCTCATATTTGAGGTAATCCGTATCTTGACTAATGCCAGATTCCTTCAAAATCGCCTCATCAAGACGGCTTTCAACGAAACGGGTTAATTGTTCTACACGGTTGTTTACAGGTACACAGGCTGTCAATAGAGGCAACGTAAGAGAAGCGGATAGGAGAAACAGCAGACTCTTTTTCACAATAATAATCCCCCCGTAACAGCGAAATCGACAGTCCTACACAGTTATCTTACAAAAAAGCCCTTAAAATGACTTCTTATCAATATATCACGGATTCATATAGGTGTCAATATCTAATTTTGGAAAGTTTTCACTATATAAAGAGGGGCAAAATGTCTGACTTCTTTACACAAAGGTTTCCACTGTTGTAAATCAGCATTACGCCGTGTCTACACTTGACCTTGTGTCAACGCGTTGCCACGCCCCGGCACACACGCGCCGCCGTGTCCGTGACGTGCGTGTCGGCGTCACGCTGACACGACAGCCAGCGTCACGTTCGCGGATTGGTAGCGGTTCCGTGTCCATATTCGACATTCCGACAGCATGACGCCACTCCCCGCGCACCCGCGCCGCCGCGTCCGTGACGTGCGTGTCGGCGTCACGCTGGCACGATATAGGCCCGCCTCCACGTTCGCAGTTTGGTAACTGTGGTTCGTGATTTGATAGCGGCTCCGTGTCCGCGCCTGCCCTTGCGTCGGCGTGATGCTACTCCCCGCGCACCCGCGCCCGTCGTTTTGTTCACGCTGTCATTTCACAGTTTTATGCGGATTCTTCGTAATTTGACGCCTGCGTCCGGGGAATCTCCCGCAATGCGTTTTCCCGTGTTAATACCCGCGCCATCTTGTCGAGGGCGGTTTCCGCGCCGCCTACCTTATAATAACCGGATACCGACAGCACATAG
>JAFSOM010000151.1 GCA_017447005.1 Oscillibacter sp. | reverse complement strand
CGGGAGGCGCACCCCGTCGCGCTGGTGGATACGTTCGGATGTCAGCAGAACGTCGCCGACGGCGAGCGGCTGTCGGGGATGTTAAGGAATATGGGGTTTACGTTCACGGACGACCCGCACGAGGCGGATGTTGTGATACTCAATACCTGCGCGGTACGCGAACACGCGGAACAGCGCGTATTCGGGAATCTGGGCGCGCTGACACATACCAAGCGCGAGAACCCCGCGCAAATTATCGCCTTATGCGGCTGTATGGCGCAAGAGGCGCGGGTCAGCGAACGCGTGAAACGTTCCTACGCGCACGTGGATTTGGTATTCGGCCCTCACGCGCTATGGAAGTTCCCGGAGTTATTGTGGAGCGTGTACGAGAGGCGCAAACGCGTGTTCGCCGTGGAGGATGAAGCGGGGAGTATCGCGGAGGGCGTGCCCGTGGAGCGTAACAAGGGCGTGCGGGCGTGGGTGTCGATTATGTACGGCTGTAACAATTTCTGTTCGTATTGCATTGTGCCATACGTGCGGGGCCGGGAGCGTTCGCGGGCGCCGGAGGCGATAGAAGAGGAAGTGCGCGAACTCGTCGCGGCGGGCTATAAGGACATTACGCTCTTAGGGCAGAACGTCAACTCCTACGGGCGCGGCGGCGACTGCGACTTCTCCGCGTTGCTGGCGCGTCTGGATAAGATTCCCGGCGACTACTGGATACGCTTTATGTCGAGCCACCCCCGCGACGCGTCGGAGAAACTGTTCCGTACCATGGCGGAGAGCGAACATGTGGCGCGGCAGTTGCATTTGCCGTTTCAGTCGGGGAATAACCGCGTACTGGAAGCGATGAACCGTCGCTACACCCGCGAGCGTTATTTGTCGCTGATAGCGTCGGCGCGGGAGGCTATGCCCGGACTACCGCTGACTTCCGACGTGATAATCGGTTTCCCGGGCGAAACCGAAGCCGAAGCCAATGATACGATATCCTTAGTGGAGGAAGTCGGCTTTCACGCGCTCTTTACGTTTATTTATTCGCCGCGTCCGGGGACGAAAGCCGCGTCCATGCCCGACCCCGTCCCGCGTGACGAGAAACAGCGCTGGTTTGACAAACTCCTTTCCGTACAAAACGCCCGTTCGACCGAGTTACACGCGGCGTACATCGGGAAAACGTTCCGCGTGCTTGTCGACGGCCTGAGCGACGACCCCGCATACCCCTTGACCGCCCGCACGGAGGGAAACCGTCTGGTACGCATGAAAGGAAGCCCGGAATTAATCGGCGGCTTTACGAACGCTAAAATTACGGACAACACGACGTGGTCTCTTTACGGAGAGGCCGTGACGCTATAAAAAGAATAGAATCGGAGGGAACGCATGGCGGACTTAACCCCCATGATGCAACAGTATCTGGAAATCAAGAAGGCCCATCCGGACAGCTTACTGTTCTTCCGTCTGGGCGACTTTTACGAGATGTTCAACGACGACGCGAGAATCGCGGCGCGGGAACTCGATTTGACCTTGACAAGCCGTAACCACGGCAAATATAAAAAGTCCCCGGATGAGACCATCCCCATGTGCGGCGTGCCCTATCACGCCTGCGATTCCTATATCGCCCGCCTGATTGCCAAGGGCTACAAGGTGGCGATTTGCGAACAGATGGAGGACCCCGCCACGGCCAAAGGCTTAGTCAAGCGCGATATTCTGCGCGTCGTGACGCCGGGGACAGTCATGGATACGGCGTCGTTGGACGAACGCCACAGTAATTATCTCTGCGCGCTCTACCTTGACAACCCCATTTCCGACGAGAAACTTTCCCGGCACGTGAAAGCCGGACGCAAACTCGCCGAAAATCCCGTCATGAGCGTGGAGGATAAAGGCCTTTATACGGAATACTTTGAGAATTTCGCGTCGCCGGAACCCCGTCCCAAATCCGACGCGGCGAAGGAGGCGGAAGCCGCCAGAAAAAACGGCGTCCTGCCCCCGATTCCGGCGTCGGCGGGCGCGGCGTTCTGCGATTTGACTACCGGAGAAATTCGCGTCGCGTCGTTCCACGGCCCCGACCGCGTCACGCATTTGACCAACGAATTAGGCCGCTATTCCCCCGTGGAGGCGATATTGAGCGCGGGCGCGTTCTCGTGTCTGCCGCTTGTCATGACGTTGCGCGACCGTTACGCCTGCCATATGGAGAACGCCGCGCCGCGCTTTGACGCCGATACCGCGAAGGAATTGATTCAGCGTCAGTTCGGCGAAAACGGCGCGGCGATACTCAACGGAAAGGAATCCGCGTCGCTGGCCTTGGGCGCGTTGTTGAGCTATCTGTACGAGACGCAGAAAACCGACTTGTCCCATATCAATCGTATCGACTACGACGAGCAGAGCCGTTTTATGGAGCTTGACCTTGACGCCCGTCGGAATCTCGAACTGACGCGCACTAACCGTGACCGTGAACGCAAAGGTAGCTTGCTATGGGTTCTCGACAAAACGCGTACCCCCATGGGAGCGCGGTTACTGCGCGGTTGGCTGGAACGTCCGCTCTTACGCGTCACCGATATTCGACGCCGTAACGGGGCCGTCGCCGCGCTGGTCGATAACGCTATCGGACGCGAGGAGCTGACGGCGGCTTTGACGGGCCTAGGCGATATGGAACGCCTGACAGGGCGCATTGTGTACGGTACGGCGGGGCCGAGGGAAGTCGTATTGTTGCGCACGGCGATGGAGAAGATACCGCAAATCCGCGCCTGTCTGTCCGTATTCTCCGACCGTCTGCTGAAGGAAGTCCTGAACGAGATGGACACGCTGGAGGATTTGGCGGCGCGTATCGCGGCGGCGCTGGACGACGAGCCGCCCGTCACCGTCCGCGACGGCGGCTTCATCCGCGACGGCTACAACGAACAGGTTGACCATTTCCGCAGTATCCTGAAAGGCGGCAAGGGCGTCATCATGGAAATGGAGGCCCAAGAGCGCGAAAAGACAGGCATTCGTTCGCTGAAAATCCGATATAATAAGGTGTTCGGATATTATATTGAGGTGTCGAACACGTTCAAAGGCCAAGCGCCGGAGCGTTATATCCGGAAACAAACCTTAGCGAACGCGGAACGCTATATCACGCCGGAACTCAAGGAACTGGAGGAATCGGTTCTCACGGCGTCGGAACGCCTGAACACGCTGGAATATGAATTATTTGAGGCGTTGCGGAAAGACTTGACCGAGGCGGTATCGCGCATTACGCGCACGGCGCAAGCCGTCGCCGGGGCCGACGCGTTAGCCTCGCTGGCGACGGTCGCCGTGGAAAATCGGTACTGCTGTCCGGAAGTCGACGAATCCAGCGTGATTGAGATTCACGACGGGCGTCACCCGGTTGTCGAACGGATGTTGAAAGACGGCTTGTTCGTCCCGAACGATACGTTTATGGGCGAGGCGGAACAGCGTATCGGCATTTTGACCGGGCCGAATATGGCGGGCAAATCCACCTATATGCGTCAGGTGGCGCTCATCGTACTCATGGCGCAAATCGGGAGCTTTATTCCGGCGACATCGGCGCGTATCGGCATTGTCGACCGTATCTTTACCCGCGTCGGCGCGAGCGACGATTTGGCCGCGGGACAGTCTACTTTCATGGTGGAAATGACCGAAGTCGCGGAAATTTTACGTTGCGCGACGAGCCGTTCCCTGCTGATTCTCGACGAAATCGGGCGCGGCACGTCCACTTACGACGGCATGAGCATCGCCCGCGCCGTACTCGAACACTGCGCGAAAAAAATCAAGGCAAAAACCCTATTCGCCACGCACTACCATGAACTTACGGAACTTGCGCAAACCTTGCCCGGTACGGCGAACTATACGATAGCGGTCAAGGCGAAGGGGGAGGACATTGTCTTCCTGCGGAAAATCATCCCCGGCGGCGCGGATAGAAGTTATGGTATCGAAGTAGCGAAACTCGCCGGACTTCCGCCGCAAGTGCTGGCGCGGGCGCGGGTGATTCTCAAAGAACTGGAGGAGGAGAGCGGGAAACCGCGTTCCGCCGCGCCGATAGAGGACGCCGCGCAAGTTTCTATGGCGTCCATGGCGGAGCAAAGCGTACTCGACGCCCTGCGCCGCTGTCAGCCCGATTCGCTTACGCCTATGGAGGCCATGAGCTTACTGTACGAGTGGAAAAAGGCGTTGTCGTAATTATCATAAGGCGTTATCGTAGTTATCATAAAGCGTTATCATAATTTCTGACGGAAAGGAACTGGTATTCATGGACTATCCCGCTTTCCTGAAAACGGCGTTTCCGTTGATTCTGATTCCGTCCGTCTGCTGGCTGTCCGGCCTCGTGACGATACGTAAAATGAGCAAAACTGCAAGGAATCTGTTCTCCGGGCTGTCGGCGATAGTAACCGTACTGCTTATGATTGCGCTAGTTGTCTTTCGTTTCGCCGCGCCTTACGCGAAGTTGTCCTTGCGTAAAAACGCGTTATGGTTCGGCGTTACGATAACGTTATTTTGCGGCGTTTGCATTTTCTGGCGGGCGTGGGCCTTGTATAACCGGGAGACGCTCGCGGCGGAGGAAATCGCGCCGTACTGCAAGGCCGGATTCCTGATACTGTCCGGCGCGGCGGCGTCGTTCGCTATCGCGTATTGCGGCGCGGCGTAAGCGTTCAAAAAACGTGCGCGGCGCCGTGAAAGGAAAGGATGTGCGGAAATGTCAGGGGAAATCACGGTACGGGAACGGAATCTCAAAGCGGAGTTTCTCCCGCTGGCGATTGCGTTCGCGGTCGCGCTGTTCGTCACCGCGATACTGTTACGCGTTCGGACGGTCAGCGCCCCGGCGCGTGGGATTGCCGGCGGCGTGATTGCTTACGTTATCGCCCGCGTGACCTACGGCGCGTTACGCCCCCGCGAAACCGTGCGCCGTATCGCGTGGACGCTGAACGAATCCGAGTTGACGCTGGACGGTGCCGCGATTCCGCGTTCGGCGATACGCGCCGTGCACTGCTGGCCCAATCGGGACGCGTTCGGGCATACGCGCCCCGGCTGGATTGTCAATATTGAGACGGGGAAACATAACGCGCTGTTGCGTTCGGTCAACGGAGACGGCGCGGAGGCGTCGGCGGCGCAACTGGAAACGCTCGTCCGCGCCCTCGGCGGACAAGTCCCCGCGTCCTGAACCGTAACATAGGAGAGGCGGAAACATTATGGCGCATATTCAAGTATTGGACGACCATATAGCGGAGCTTATCGCGGCGGGGGAAGTCGTGGAGCGTCCGGCGAGCGTGGTCAAGGAACTCGTGGAGAACGCTATCGACGCGCAGAGTACGAATATACAGGTATCCATCGAGCGCGGCGGCATGCGTTCTATCAGCGTGAGCGACAACGGAATCGGAATCGCGCCGGAGGAACTGCCGTCGGCGTTTCTGCGTCACGCGACCAGTAAGATACGTTCCGCCGACGACCTCGGCGCGATTGCGACGTTAGGCTTTCGCGGGGAGGCGTTGGCGGCGATTTGCGCCGTCAGCCGCGTGGACATCCGGACGCGTCAGCGCGGCGCGGATATGGGGGCGCGTCTGGAACTGGAGGGCGGCGTCGGCGGCGACGTGGAGGAGTGCGGCGCGCCCGAAGGGACGGTTATCACGGTACGCGATTTGTTTTATAACACCCCGGCGCGGCTGAAGTTCATGCGCAAGGACAGCGCCGAAACCGCCGCTATCAACGGACTTGTACAGCATTTGGCCTTATCGCGGCCCGACATCGCGTTCCGGTTCGACAAGGACGGCGCGGCGGCGTTCCGTACCCCCGGCGACGGGAAACTGCTCTCCGCGATTTACGCCGCCTACGGACGCGATTTCGCCCGTTCGCTGTTGTCCGTGGACGGACGCGGCGGAGAGATTGCCGTATCCGGTTACGTCACGTTCCCGGCGTTCGGACGCGGTTCCCGCGCTATGCAGATGTTCTTTCTCAACGGACGCTTTATCAAATCGCCCCTGCTCACGACCGCGTTGGAGGAAGCGTATAAGAATCAAATGCTGAAAGGCAAATTCCCCGGTTGCGTACTGTCGATAACCATGCCGCCGTATCTGGTGGACGTGAACGCGCACCCGGCGAAAACGGAGGTCAAATTCTCCAACGAGCGCGACCTGTTCCGCACGGTCTACCATATCGTATTAGACAATCTGAACGCGCACGGCGGCCCGACGAACGTCAGCCTGTCGGACGGCGCGCAAGCCGGACGCGTGACGGCGCAAAATTTCACGCAGTCGGGCCGCGGGACGGCGCAATCAGGTTTCACGTCGGGACGCGCCGCGCCGCAAGTTTCCGCGCAATCGGGACGCGCCGGACAGTCGAAACCGGACTTCTTCCGCAACATGGACGCGAAAACATACCGGGAGGCGTTGTCGAACGTCGGCGCGGGCCAGACGACCGTCAATCGCTTCGCCGACGCGGACGACGGCTTTTCCGTGCGCCTGGAGGCGGCGCCCGCGGCGCGTCCGCCGATGATTTCCGCGCCGCCCGATTTCGATTCGGACGCGCCGCGACATTCCGACGCCGACGCGCCGCCGGAAACGTCCGTAAACTATGCGCCTGACGCGCTTTTGTCTCCCCCCGGAACGGGGGGAGATGTCGCGCAGCGACAGAGGGGGGAACAATTCCCCGCGCCCGACGGACAAGGCGACTTGTTGCCGACGCCGCGGGTCAGGCCGTGGAGAATCGCCGGGGAAATTCTGCGTACCTATATTATATGCGAGAGCGCCGACGGCGATGTGTTCCTCATTGACAAGCACGCCGTCCACGAGCGGATACGTTTTGACGCGCTCAAATCCGGCGTAACGCCGCCCATGCGTCAGACGTTAATGCAACCCTTGACCGTGGAACTGTCTAGGGAAGATATGGCCCTTGCGCGGGAGAAGCTGGAGGAATTGGAACGCCTCGGGTTTGACTGTGAGGACTTCGGCGGAAATACGCTGTTAGTACGCGAACTCCCGGCGGATATGAATCCCGGCGACCTGACCGCCGTCATGGAAGAGCTTGTGGAGAATCTGCGCGCCGGACGCGACCCGGAGGAGAAACGCGAGGCAATGTTCCGTACCATGGCTTGCAAATCGGCGATACGGGGCGGGGAGGAAACGTCGCCGCGGGAGTTACGCGCCCTCATTGACCGCGTACAGAGCGGGGAAGTGCGATATTGTCCGCACGGGCGGCCCGTCGCCGCAAAATTTTCTAAATTAGACAT
>JAFSOM010000012.1 GCA_017447005.1 Oscillibacter sp. | reverse complement strand
TGAATACTGTGACGGATACGGAAATTCTGAACTTTGTGCGTGAGACGCCGCCGGAATCCGTCCCCGCGATACTCATTGACGCGGCGAGAAAGCGCGGCGCCCCGGATAACGTGACCGTCGTCCTGATACGCAACGCGGAAGGGGGAGAGGCGTTATGACCGACCCCTATCTTGGTCAAATGCTGGAAAACCGCTATGAAATTCTGGAATGTATCGGCGTGGGCGGCATGTCGAACGTCTACAAGGCGAAGTGTCACCGCCTGAACCGTATGGTAGCGGTTAAGATTCTGCGCAGCGACTTGGCGCGGGACGCCGATTTCCGCCGCCGTTTCAACGCCGAATCGCAGGCCGTCGCGCAGTTGCAAAGCCCGAACATCGTGCAGGTTTACGACGTTTCCAAGGGCGGCGATTTGGAATATATCGTCATGGAACTCATTGACGGTATCACGCTCAAACAGTATATGGAGAAGCGCGGGCGGCTCAACTGGCGCGAATCCCTTCACTTTATTACGCAGATTATGCGCGGACTGGCCCACGCCCACAGTAAAGGCATTATCCACCGCGACATTAAGCCGCAGAATATCATGGTACTGCGCGACGGAAGCGTAAAAGTCGCCGATTTCGGTATCGCCTGTCTGGAGAACGCCGCGCAGACGCTGACGCAACAGGCCCTTGGCTCCGTGCACTATATCTCCCCCGAACAGGCCCGCGGCGACCGTATCGACGCCCGTACCGACATCTATTCCGCCGGTATCGTGCTCTATGAAATGCTGACAGGCCGCTTACCGTTCGAGGGCGAATCCGCCGTATCGGTAGCGCTCCAACACCTCAGCGCCGTGCCGCCTACGCCGCGTTCCGTTGACCCGGACATCCCCGACCAACTGGAATTGATTTGCATGAAGGCTATGGCGCAGGACATGGACAGGCGTTACCCTTCGGCGGAGGCCATGATTCAGGATTTGGAGGCGTTCCGCAAAGACCCGGAAGTGAGCTTGAATTTCCAGTTGGAGGACATCCGCCCGTCCGTGACGGACGAACCCACCCAGCCGTTAAAGGACGGGCAAGCCGTGCGCACGTCTTACGCCGGGGACACCCAGAGGAGGCCTTTCATGGACGAGGAAGAGGAGACGCCGCGCAATGTCGCGCAGATTGCCATTTTCTGCGCGGCGGGGTTTCTGGCCGTACTGCTCGCCGTCGTGCTCATTCGCGGGATTCTCAATTCCTTTGTCCGCAACGACCCCGAGGAACAGCATATGGTGCGTTCCGTCGTGGGCTATACGGTGCGGCAGGCGCGGGAATTGGAGGGCGTCAACGGCATTTTCGAGATTGTGGAGGCCGGGAACAAGTACAGCAACGACTACGCCCCCGGCGTGATTGTCGAGCAGGACCCCGCCGAAAACAGTTACCGTAAGGGAAATAACCTTGTCATCCGCGTGTGGGTAAGTTCCGGCGAGGAGACGACGAAAATGCCCGACGTGGTCAACCAGTCTCTCAGTGAGGCCGAGAAGGTCACGCTAGCCCAACTCATCAGCCGCTATTCGCTGACCATCGAGGCCCCGGAGGACAAACAGCAGTATCACGACAAAATCCCCGCCGGGTATATCGTCGCCAGCGAGCCGGAGGAGGGCCGGACGATTCATCACGGCGACACGATACAGTTGATATTGAGCAAAGGCCCGAAACCCCCGGCGACGTGGCCCGTCACGCAGTTCGTCGGCATGAAGCTGGAACAGGTTCTCGGACAGCTCAAAAATCTGGGCCTGACGCGGGGAAGCGTTGACTACGAGTACAGCGACGAGCCGGAAGGGACGATAATCAGTCAAGACCCCGCCGCGCATACGCAGGTAGTCGACGGCGCGAAAATCAACTTTGTGGTCAGCAAAGGCCCCGAGCCGAACGCGGCCCCCGAACCGGAACCCGAACCCGATACGCCGACGGAAAAAAGTCTGGAACTGGTGATTCCGTTGCCGTCGGAGGGCGAATCGGGCTATATGGAGATATTCCAAGACGGTACGCGTATCGAGAGCGGCGCCGTGGACTTCAATACGGGCGCGTATTCCATGGAAATCACCGCCGCGGGCCAAACGCTGATTATGGTTCACATGGACAGAGAGCCGCTCTACCATGAGACTATCGACATGGACAAGGCCGCAGACCGCTATATTCTCAGTCAAAAGGCGTCGTCGGAGAGCGGGAGCGCGGAAAACGTTGACGACACATCCAAGCCGGACAGCGGCGAAACGACATCCGCGCAACCCATCGGGCCGCGTATCGACGAGAACGGCAAAGTTCATCCGCTGGACCCCGAGGACGAACCCGGTTATTTCGAGAGAAAAGAGGCGCAGGAACAGGAAGAGCGTAACAACGCGTTGGCCTCTCTGTTTGAGGCGCTCTTTGGCGAGACGTAACGGGGGAAGCATGAGAGAAGGCCGGATTCAAAAGGCCCTGAGCGGGTTCTACTATGTGGAATCGGACGGGGAAATTTTAACGTGTCGGGCGCGGGGGAAGTTTCGGAAAGAGGGCGTATCGCCGTTAGTGGGCGACCGCGTGGAGGTACGCGAACTCGGCCCCGGCGAGGGCTATATAGAACGTATTCTCCCGCGCCGCAACGCCTTCACGCGTCCCGCCGTGGCGAATATTGACCAGATGGTGATTTTAGCGTCCGCCGCGCCGCCCGTCACCGACCCGTTCCTGATAGACCGTATGATGTGCGCGGCGGTTTTTAAAGATTGTGATGTTTTGTTACTGCTCAACAAATGCGACCTTGACCCCGCCGACAAGCTCTATGACATCTACCGCGCTTCCGGCGTCGTGACGTTGCGTATCAGCGCGGTCACGGGCGAGGGTATCGACGCGTTGAAAACGTATCTCAACGGCAAGCTGTCGGCCTTTACGGGCAATTCGGGCGTGGGGAAATCCAGCGTTCTCAACGCGCTTGACCCCGCGTTCCGGTTGCAAACCGGAGAGGTCAGCGACGCATTAGGCCGCGGACGCCATACCACGCGCCATGTCGAAATTTACCGCTTATCGTGCGGCGGGGAAGTCGTGGATACGCCCGGGTTTTCGTCGTTCGAGACCGAGGAACTCAATCTGGAACTGAAAGCGCGTTTGCCGGAGACGTTCCCGGAGTTCCGCCCGTACCTGTCGGAATGCCGCTTTGTAGGCTGTTCGCATA
>JAFSOM010000150.1 GCA_017447005.1 Oscillibacter sp. | reverse complement strand
GTCCCCCTCCCCTTTCAGGGGCGGGGGAACGAATTTTTCAGGGCGTGAAAAGTCCCGGAAGTCCCCCTGAAAGGGGGGATTTAGGGGGGTTCGCGTAAAACAAATGGCATTTGTTTCTTGTCAGGACGCGCCGCGCAGACGCAGAATTTCCTTTTCGAGCGCGTCAACGGTGTACACGGCGGGATTGACCGCGACGCCGCGCTGACGTAAGGCCATTGCGATACGCGTGGCGCGGGGGGCCTCCAGTCCCGCCGACATCAGTTCGTCAGCGCGTGAAAAGACCTCCGGCGGCGTCCCGTCCATGAGTATCCGCGCCGACTTCATGACAAGGATTCTGTCGGCGTTTTGCGCGATTTCGTCCATACTGTGGCTGACAAGCACAATCGTTTTGTCGCCGTTGCGCTGATAATCGCGGATATTCGCCATGAGATTTTCGCGTCCGGCGGGGTCAAGTCCGGCGGTGGGTTCGTCCAAAACCAGTACGTCCGGCTCCATAGCCAGTACGCCCGCAAGCGCAACGCGGCGTTTCTGTCCGCCGGACAGCTCAAACGGCGACTTCTCCAACTGGTCGTCGCGCAGTCCGACGAGCGCGGCGGCGTCGCGGACGCAACGGTCAAGCTCCGCGCCGCGCCGTCCCTGATTCGTCGGCCCGAACGCTATATCCTTGTAGACCGTCTCCTCAAAAAGCTGATACTCCGGGTACTGGAATACCAGTCCGACGCGGAAGCGCACGTCGCGTATTTTTTTCGGTTCGGCCCAAATGTCGCGCCCGTTGAGAAAGACCTGTCCCGACGTGGGACGCAGTAAGCCGTTCAAATGCTGAATGAGCGTCGATTTTCCCGAGCCGGTATGCCCGATAATGCCGAGGCATTCGCCGCGCCGCGCCTCAAAGCTCACATCCTTGATGGCGTCGCGCTGGAACGGCGTCCCGATACTGTACGTATGGGTCAGGTGACGAATTTGAAGAATGGATTCCAAAGTTGACAATCCTTTCCGCGCCGCAGAGCGCAAGGGACGCCGGACGGCGCAAACGCGGGGCGATAACGGATTCAGGACGCGAGCGCGGCGGCGATAGCGTCGGCGCATTCGTCCACGGAGAGCGCGTCCAAGGGCAGTTGCATTCCGTCCTGACAGAGGCGGTCGAGCAAGTCCACGGTTTCCGGCACGGTCAGGCCCGTGTCGCGCAACTGCTCCACGCGGGAAAACACCTCTTTCGGCGTCCCGTCCATGACAATTTTCCCGTCGTCCATGACAATGACGCGGTCGGCGTCCTCCGCCTCGTTCATGTGGTGCGTGATGAGCAATACCGTGATACCCTGTTCGCGGTTGAGCCTGCGGACGGCGGACAGTACCTCACGGCGTCCCATGGGGTCAAGCATGGCGGTGGCCTCGTCGAGCACGATACAGTCGGGACGCATCGCCAGTACGCCCGCAATGGCGACGCGCTGTTTCTGACCGCCCGAGAGCAAATGCGGCGCGTGCGTGACAAACTCGTACATGCCCACGGCGTTGAGGGAATCGTCCACGCGCTGACGGATTTCACCGGACGGTACGCCCAAATTTTCCGGCGCGAAGGCTACATCCTCCTCCACGACGTTGGCGACAATCTGGTTGTCGGGGTTCTGGAAGACCATCCCGACGCGCTGACGAACGGACAACAGCAAATTATCGTCGCGGGTGTCCAAGCCCTCCACGTAGACCGCGCCGTCGTCGGGGAGCAGTACGGCGTTGCACATCTTTGCGAACGTCGACTTTCCGGAGCCGTTATGCCCAAGAATCACGGTAAACGTTCCGCGCTCTATGGCCAGATTCACGCCGTCGAGAGCGGGTACGGCGTCGCGGCCTTCCGGCGCCGGGTACGCGAAGCGGACTTCTTTCGCCTGTATCATCACTGACATGAGAAAATCCTTTCTGATTCCCCCCTCTGTCGCCTACAGCGACATCTCCCCCCAAAGAGGGGCGACAAGGGCGGCTTTATCAATCGGCAATCCAGCGGCCCGCCGCGCCGCACGGCAACGCAAGTCCGGATTCGGTCACGGGCAAGCCGAGTTCGTCATAGGTTACGGTTCCGCCGAAACGCGGTTTGAGCAGTAAGTTGAGCAGATAGCCCGTGACGGAGGGGGCAAGGCCCGTCGTGTAGGAGCTAATCAGGAAGAAGAGCGGGCGTTCGGACAGCGCCCCCACGCACAGCTTGACCAGTTCATAAAGCTGTTCCTCAATCTTCCACATCTCCCCGCCGGGGCCGCGTCCGTAACTGGGCGGGTCCATGATGACAGCGTCGTAACGCCGCCCGCGCCGTATTTCGCGTTCCACGAACTTGACGCAGTCGTCGACAATCCAGCGCACGGGGGCCTTGTCCGCGCCGGACAAACGGGCGTTCTCCCGCGCCCACGCAACCATACCCTTTGCGGCGTCGACATGGCACACGCTCGCGCCGGCTTTCGCGCACGCGACCGTAGCCGCGCCCGTGTAGGCGAAGAGATTCAGCACGCGCACGGGTTCCGGGGCGGCGCCGTTACGCGATAACAGACGCGACAACGGCTTTTTCGCGTTCTCGGCGCCGTCGGGGACAGGCACACGCGCAATCTGTTCGCGCACGAAGTCCCAGTTAGACGCCTGTTCGGGGAACAGTCCCGTGTGCTTGAAGTTCATGGGCTTGATATGGAACGTCAAATCGCCGTAGCGCACGGGCCAGCTTTCGGGCAGACTGTTCGCCTCCCAATGTCCGCCGCCCGTCCGCGAACGCTCATAACGCGCCCCGGCCTTTTGCCATAACGGATTCACGCGGGGCGTATTCCAAATGACTTGCGGGTCGGGACGTATCAGGATTTCCCCGCCCCAGCGCTCCAAGCGCTCCCCGCCGCTACAGTCAATCAATTCATAATCTTTCCATTTGTCCGCAATCCACATAGGGCGATTCCTTCCCGACGCGACGCGTACCGCCGCGCCGTTATTCGTAACGTATTTTCAACTGATAGGCGTCCATGCCGGGCGTCGCGCTAAGTAGGGCTTCAATGGCGGCGGCGGCCTGTTCCTGCGCCTGTTTGGGCAACTCCAGCGCGACGGCCTTCTGTTCCATGGCGGCTTTCTGCGCCTGTCGGAACTCCGTCACGTCGTCGATATGAATCTTGTTAAACAGGCCGTTTTTCTCGTCGAGGGCGCGGAAACCCGCCTCCGGTATCTCATGAGAGATTATCCTGCTTTTCGGTACGGTCACGGTCACGAGCTTCACGGACTCATTCACCTGAATGTCCACCGCGCTGAGGTCAACGCCGTACTTGATGACGCCGTCGTAGGAGACGATGAAACTTTTCTCCGTGAACGGGATATTCTGCCCGAAAAGGACATGCCCGGGAAACTCGGCCTTGTCGGCGTTGGTATAGCGGTACTCCACGGTGACGAGGTCTTTGACGTACTTCAACTCTTCCTTCAAGATGGAACTGGTAATAACCGGGGACGTATCCGGGACAACGTCGAGATAGCCTACGGCGCACAACGCCAGCGCCGCGCCCAAAAGCAACGTAAACAGAAACCTGCGTATGCCGAAACCGCCTTTTTTCCGTTTTTTCTCGGCTTTTTCGGCGCGTCTTTCCGCTTTTTCGGCGCGTTTCGCCGCCTTATCGGGCTTGCTTTTCACGGTCTCCGCCGCCTTATCGGGCTTGCCCCCCGCCGTATCGTTGACGGCCTCCGGCGTATCGTCGGCCTTAGTTCGCATATTCGACATCTAACGTGTACTCCTCCATTCCGGGCACGGCCCGCAACAACGCCGCTATCGCCTCGCCGGACTGCGCCTGCGCCTTTTGCGGCATTTCCTGACCTGCGCTTTGGTCTCCATTTTGTCTTTCTGCGTCATGCGAAAGAGCGTGACATCGTCGATTTTGATACGGTTAAACGGCCCGCTGGATTCATAGAGCACGCGGAAGCCCTCCTCCGGGATTTCGTGGGAGATAATCTTGGCGCGGGGTATCTCCACGGTCACGATTTTTGCGATACCGTTGACCGCTATCCCCACTTGGCTGACATCCACGCCGTACTTTATCACGCCGTCATAGGAGATGATGAACACCTTTTTCGTCCACGGAAGGGGGACGACGTTGAAAAGTTTCTTACCGGGGATTTCCTGCTTTTCGGCGTCGGTGTAGTGGTACTCCACGGTCACGAGGTCTTTGACGTATTCGAGCTGTTCGCGGAGAATCTCGCTGGTGACGCCGGGTTCGGGGGTCACAACGTCGGCGTCGGACGCGACCGCGGCGATAAGGATGACGATAAGCGCCGCCACGACCAGTAGAAACGCCTGAAACATCCGCGGACGGAGCGCCGACTGCAGTTTGTCGGCGTATGGGATGGGAAGATTCCAAAGAAAATTATGTTGACGGGCGCCGGATTCCCGTTTCCGGGGTTCATTCGCGCCGGTATGTTGTTCGCTCATAATCGGGAAAACCTCTTTCTCGCGCAGTTCGCCGGGGGCGCTTTCGGGATTTGGCGCTATTGTATCACACTCTCCCGGAAAAGTACAGTAGTTTTCCGAAGTTTTCTCCGCGCCGTATGTCCCCGCGCATGGGAAAAGGGCCGTCTCCCGCAGGAAACGCCCCTCTGCAAAGCCTCACGCGTACACGTCCAGATACTGCCCTTTCGGGACTTGCGGCGCTTGCGGCGTCATGTCGGCGATTTCTTTCAAGGCCAGTTCCTCGCTCATGTCCATGACATCTTTCGCCAGACGCGTGGAATAGGCCTGCTGGAATTGCTCGGCTTTCATGCTCATACTCTGCAAGGCGATAGCGTTCATTAAGTCCATGGGAATTCTCCTTTCCGTGCGACGCTTCCTCTATAGAAATATCGGCTGACGGGAAGGAAAATTAAGACGCCTGCGCGATTTTCGCTCTCATCCGGCGCGGAGGCTTTCGCCGGGAAAAGCGGAGTTTGTCATACAGTGGCGAATTTCACGCAATTATAGCCTATTCGATAACTTTTTCCCGCGCTCCGTCGAAATTTTAACTGAAAACTTACGGGGTTTATCTTGTAAAACTTTCTAATTTATGGTATTTTATGGATAAAGCAAGCCATGGCACGCTTTCTGTCGCGCACTGATTTTTCTTGTCAGGAATTTTTGTTTTTTTCGGGAGGATGAACAAAATGGAGCAGATGAAAACGGTTTTACTCGCGGACGCAAATCCGGAATTTCGCGGGGAACTGCGCGAAGCCATTGACCAGTCACGGGATTTTCGCGTCGCCTCCTGCGCGTCGAATTGCAGTGAAGCCCTCCACGCGATTCTGTCCGCGCCGCCCGATATTGTCGTGATGGACGCCGTGCTCCCCGGCGGAGACGCTATCACGGTACTGCAAGAACTGCGTAAAGAGAAAAAGAATATAAAAGTTGTGCTCTACTCCGCCTTCTGTAACGACGGACTTCTCAGCGAGGCCCGGAGTCTCGGAGCCTGTTATTTTCTTGCCAAACCTTTTGAAAGCGATACGCTCGTAGACCGTCTGCGTTGCGCGTTCCGTCCCGCCTCCAACGTGCCGCCCAGACAGCATGACGCGCATTTGAAAAACGTCGTCACTTCCATCATTCATGAAATCGGGGTTCCGGCCCATATCAAGGGCTACCAGTACCTGCGGGAAGCGATTCTCATGACGGTTGAGGATATGGACGTTATCAACGCGGTGACAAAGTCGCTCTATCCGGCGGTGGCGCGGCAGTACTTCACGACGGCCTCCCGCGTGGAACGCGCCATCCGTCACGCCATCGAAGTCGCGTGGGACCGCGGCGACTTGGAGACGCTACAGAAATACTTTGGCTATACGGTGAGCAATACGAAGGGCAAGCCGACCAATTCGGAGTTTATCGCGCTTATCGCCGACCGCGTACTGCTGGGCTATGAGCGTTCCGCATTCGTCTGAGCGCGCCGGATTCGCCGCTACCGTCTCTCCGTCGTTCCGCGTTCGTCTGACTGCGTCGCCCCGCCTCCGTCGTTCCGTGTTCGCGGCGCGACGGGGGAGCGCTATTCGGGCGGACGGTTCTTCTGATACAGCGTCCAGAGGCCGTCCATGAGCAGATACTTGTCGTAGACAATCGGGTTACGGCAGTAGCGCACAATGACCGGCGCGTTTCCGCCCGTGGCGACCACCGTCACCGTTTGCCCGTTGAACTCCTCCCGGATACGGTCTATCAGGCCGTCGAGCGTACAGGCCGTGCCGTAGACGATGCCAGACCTCATGCAGTCCTCGGTACTGCGCCCGATGAGCGATTTGGGATGTTGTATGGAAATATCCGGGAGTTGCGCGGCGCTATGGCTCAAGGCCTCCAGCGAGACCCCGACGCCCGGGAGCAGTAAGCCGCCCTCATACGTGCGCCCCGCCGTGATGACGCCGATTGTCGTGGCGGTGCCCATGTCGATAGTGATAATGGGCGGCTGGAAGCGTTCGAGGGCGGCGACGGCGTCCGCGACAATATCCGCGCCCATCTGGTTTTGTACGGGTAAGCGGATATTCAACCCCGTACGGATACCCGGCCCGACGACCATGGGCGCGTGTCCGAGCAGACGCGTGAGGGCTTTTTCCATCATGAAGTTGAGCGGCGGCACGACACTGCACAGAATCGCCCCGGTCACGTCGGTATGGGAATAGCCGTAGAGCGTGAAAAGGTTCATCAAATCCACGCTGATTTGGTCGGCGGTTTTCCGGCTGTCGGTATGGAGCGCGGCCAGAAAGCATAATTCCCGCCGCGCCCGGAACAGTCCGACGGACGTTGTAGAGTTGCCCACGTCAATCGCTAACAGCATACGCGTTTCCCCCTTTTCTGTCGGCTGTCATTCACGGAAAGGGCGTCTCGAACCCCTCCCCCGGTCCCCCTCCCCTTTCAGGGGCGGGGGAACAAATCTTTGAAAGCGCTTTCAAGTCCCGTAAGTTCCCCCTGAAAGGCGGGATTTAGGGGGATTCTCCGTAGATATTCTCTCAACGGCGGCGGGTCAGTAGCGCGTATCGAGAATGTCGATAATATCGGCGATGGCGCCGTCGGAACAGTCGCCGACAATCGTCGCGCCGCAGTCGCGCACGGCCTGTACGCAGTTCGACGGCGCGAACCCTTCCGCCGCCGCCTGTAACATCGTAATATCGTTGGCCTCGTCCCCGGCGCAGTAGACATTCTCCCGGGCGATTCCCAAGCGTTCCGCAAGGCGTAACGTCATAGTGCCTTTCGTCGCGCCCTTCGCGGTGACTTCCAACAGCGTCCGGGCCGTAAAAAACACTTCGCAACGCGCTGACCAGTCCCGGGCGAGTACGGCGCGCTCTACGTCCTCTAAAGTCTCGTGCGCGTCCTCGAACATCATCTTCAGGACGGGCCGCGGGACTTCCGACAGCGTCTCATGCGGTACGACGGGGACGCGGGTTATCTGTTCGTGCAGGCGCGTGTACTGATTCGGGCGCACGGCGTGGACGGCGTCCAAGGTGTCGTAGAGTTCCAGTCCGGCGGACGGGAAGAGCGATAGAATCTCGTCGGCGCGGTCGGGAACGTCGGCGGGCAGGCAGACCGCGTCGGCGTAGGTATGCGTGCGAAAATCGTAGAGCGCGGCGCCGTTGGCGACGATAAACGGCGCGTTGGCGGGGATGTCCGCCGCGAAATTCCGGATGGACGCCACAGCCCGCCCCGTGCTTACCGTAAAGATTCCGCCGTTGTCCATGAAGTACGCCAACGCCTTGAGGTTACGCGCTGGAATCGTCGGCGCGGGACTTCCGGACAGAAACGCTTTCTCCGTATTTAAGAGCGTGTTGTCGTAGTCGCTGGCGAGCAGTACGCCCGTAAATTTTCCCATGGTGTCCCTCCTTGCGTCCGGCGTTCAGCGGTTGGGGCGGCCCTTACGGTTACTCTTATACCACGGTTTCCGGCGTCGTTTGCCGTCGCCGTCGCCGCCTCCGCCGCGCTCCGACGACGCCTTAGCGGCCTTTGTCCACGCCTCGTCCTTGTCCTTCGGGAACGCCTGACGCGGTTCGCGTTTCGGCTCCTTACGCGGCTCCGGCGCCTTGCCCTTGCGGTTCGGACGGACGCGGGTTTCCGTCTCCGGCGCCCATGTCCAGTCCTCGCCGGGAAGTGGCGGCTCCTCCTTGCGCTCCTCCACGTAACGCGGCGGCGGCGGGGGTACGTCAATGCCGTTACGGTTGCCCTTGCCGTTCCGCAACAGCAGAATCTCCGCGCAACGGTACGTTTTCAAATGGTCGGGGTCGCTGTCGAGACTGACGCGCACCGTCTCGCGCAACAGGTCGACGGATTTCACGTTGCCGGGGCCGTCGGGGGTCTGCACGAACGATTCCGCTTTCGGCAGACGCCGCGCCGCCTCCTCGTAGGCGAACTGCTCGTATTTCAGACAACACATCAGCCGCCCGCAGGCGCCGGAAATTTTCGTCGGGTTCAAGCTTAGATTCTGGGTTTTCGCCATTTTTATCGACACGGGCAAAAAGTTCGTCAAAAACTGGCAACAGCACAGCGGACGCCCGCAGATACCCAAGCCGCCAATCATGCGCGCCTCGTCGCGCACGCCGATTTGCCGCAGTTCGATGCGGCTATGGAACACCGACGCCAAATCGCGTACCAAAGCGCGAAAGTCTACGCGTCCGTCGGCGGTGAAAAAGAAAATCAGCTTGTTTCCCTCAAAGGAAATGGACACGCGGACAAGTTTCATTTCCAGTCCGTGGGCGGCGATACGCTCCTCGCCGATACGGAACGCGTCGCGCTCCCGGGCGCGGTTCCAAGCCAAAATGCGCCTGTCCTCGTCGGTGGCGATACGGATGACCTCGCTTAACGTGCGAACCTCGTCGCCCTCCTGTACGGCGCGGTTGCCCCGCGTACAGATGGCGAACTCTAACCCCTGCGTCGTCTCCACGATGACTTCCTGCCCGATTCTGAGGCGCAGTCCGCACGGGTCAAAGTCGTAATTCCGGCTCCCGTTCGGAAATCGAACGCTGATAACCTCTCTCAAGATACTCCCTCCTTGCGTCACGGTTTCGTATGCGTACAGCAATCGTTGGGAAGTTGCGGTTTTCGCCGCGCCAACGAAAACTTTACGCATATGACGGCTTACAAACTCTCCAAGTCGGCCGCCAGCGCGCCCAAGACGTGCCCCAAGCCGACATTCGTGTTACAATCGCGGTAATAGGTCTCCATGATGTCCAGCGCGGACGCAAGACGCTTGCGGCTCAGACGCTGCGCGAGCGCGGACGCGATACGGCGGTATTCCGACGGGGCCGGGCGTCCGTAAGTCAGGAACAGCGCCGCCGCGAACGCCTCCCGGCACCATGTCAAGATGTCCCGCAAGTCCTCTTTCGTGAACTTTTTTTTGTCGCCCTCCAGCCTTGTGCACAGTTCCGCCACGGCGCCGCGCCCGTCCATGATACGCTGGCAAAGTTCCTCCCCGCGCATGGCCCCCGCCGGACGCGTCGCGGCCTCCGCAGGTTGCGCCTTGAGTTCGATACAGCGCGAACGGAGCGTTTGCAGAATCACGGACGGCGTCTCGGCGCAGAATACGAACGCGGCGTAGGCCGGGCCTTCCTCCACGACTTTCAGCAAAATGTTCTGGTCTTGCGGCGTGAGCAAGGCGCAGTCGGGGAAGATATAGACTTTCCGCGCTCCCTCGTTCGGACGTATCCACGCGTCGGAACGGATTCCGCGCACGGCGTCCGCCGACAGAAACTTGTGCTCGTCGTCGCGGACGGTGACAATATCGGGGTGAACGTCGCGGAACGCCTTCCGGCAGCCCGGACAGACCCCGCAGGGCCGCCCTTGCGCCGACGTGCACTCATACGCGGCGGCGGCGTAGCGGCTCAAGCCCGACAGATTCCCGCGTCCGGTGAGCAGTAAGGCGTGGGACAGCGTCCCATGGGCGGCGGCGGTACGGATTTGCCGCGCCGCTGGCTCTTGCGATACCGTCTGTAACTCCTCCATACGCGCCCTCCTCCTCTTACGGAATACCTC
>JAFSOM010000149.1 GCA_017447005.1 Oscillibacter sp. | reverse complement strand
CGTGTCCGCCGCCGGGCCGCCGTGTACGAAACGCCCCGTAGGGTTGATAAAATATTTCGTCTCCGCGTCAAGCAATTCCTCCGGAATAACGACTTTCGCCACCAGTTTCACCATATCCCGGCGAATTTTTTCTAATGATACGTCCGGGTCGTGCTGTGTGGACAGTACCACCGTATCCACGCGCATGGGGTTGCGGTTCTCGTCGTACTCCACCGTGACCTGACTTTTGCCGTCCGGCCTCATGTACGGGACGATTCCCTGTTTGCGAACCGCGGTCATCTGACGGCAGAGCTTTTGCGCCAGCGACAGCGGAAGCGGCATAAGTTCCGGCGTCTCGTCGCAGGCGTAGCCGAACATCATGCCTTGGTCTCCGGCGCCTTCGCCCAGTTCCCCGCCGCCTTCCTTGCTCTCCAGTGACCTGTCCACGCCCATGGCAATATCCGGCGACTGCTCGTCAATAGAGACTATCACCGCGCAGGTCGCGCCGTCAAAGCCGTACTCGCTCCGGTCGTATCCAATCTCCCGGACGACGTTCCGCGCTATCCCCGCAATATCCACGTAACAGTTTGTGCTGATTTCCCCCATGATGTGAATCATGCCGGTACAGGCGGTCGTCTCACAGGCTACGCGGCCTTGCGGGTCGCGCTTCATGATTTCGTCCAGAACGGCGTCGGAAATTTGGTCGCAGATTTTATCCGGGTGGCCTTCCGTCACGGACTCGGATGTAAAGAGATACTTGCTTCCCATGGTACCTGTCTCCTTTGCTGGCTTTGACGGGATTCCCTCTGACGGACGGCCCGCCGCGCTGTGAACGGGCATTCCGCGCAGAAAAAGGCGCGTTCCCGACGAAACGCGCAGAAAAGACGCTCATTGCTCCTCATCTTTCGCTCCCGTCGGATTGGCGCCTTACAACGCAGGTTGCCGTGACTTCACAGGGCCGTTCCCTCCGCCACTCTTGATAAGGGGATGTTTGATTGTAGGATTGCATTATAGCGGATTTTTTCGGGAATGTCAAGCGCCGTTGCGCGATTCCGCATAGCGCGACGGCGCGGCGCATATGGCATAACCGCCATAAAAGCGGGGCCTCTTTTCGTCAAGTTGACGAAAAGACAGGGGATTTTGTTAAAGATTTAACAAAAATTCAGGAAATCGAAAGTTTCCGTTGACGCAAGCGCGAAAAGCCTCTATAATAGGCCCTGTAAAGACTTGGATTCCGTCGCCGCGACATTCGCAAGCGCGGCGGAAATTCAGTCCATGCGGGGAGAATCCGCTCCCGGCGCGGTTCCGGTAACAGAGCCGGAAAATCCAACACACGGAGGCACATTATGAAAGAACTCTACGTTGTCAACTGTTGCAGAACGGCTATTGGCTCCTTTGGCGGCTCCCTGAAAGACACGCCCGCCACGGATTTGGGCGCGATTGTCGTCAAGGAAGCGCTCAAACGCGCCAATGTCGCCCCGGAGAATGTCGACGAACTCATGTTCGGCTGCATTCTGACTTCCGCGCAGGGCCAGAACGTGGCGCGTCAGGTCGGCATCAAAGCCGGTCTTCCCTATTCCGTACCCGCCTACACGGTCGGCATGGTCTGCGGTTCCGGCATGAAATCCGTCATTGAGGCGGCCCGCTCCATCGTCGCGGGGGATTCCGACATCGTGGTCTGCGGCGGCACGGAGAACATGAGCGCGGCGCCGTATGCCTCCATGGAAGCCCGCTGGGGCGCTCGCATGGGCGACAAGAAAATTGTCGATACTATGATTAAGGACGGCCTCTGGGACGCGTTCAACAACTATCACATGGGCACCACCGCCGAGAATATCAATGACGTGTGGGGAATCACGCGTCAGGAGCAGGACGAGTTCGCGTTCAGCTCTCAGAGCAAGACCAAGGCCGCGCAGGATTCCGGACGCTTTGACGATGAAATCGTCCCCGTTCCGGTAAAGGTCAAGAAGGAAATCGTAGAGTTCAAGAAGGACGAGTTCCCTCGCCTGACCCCGGTCGACAAGCTGGGCAAACTGCGCGGCGCGTTCCCGGTCGGCCCGGAATCCCCCAATCCGGCTGTCACGCACACCTTTGAGCCGACGGGAATCAAGGAAGCTCCCGACAAGGGCGCGCAACGCGTCACGGCGGGCAACGCGTCCGGCATTAACGACGGCGCGGCGGCTATCGTGCTTGCCTCCGGCGAAGCGGTCGAGAAGTACGGCCTCAAGCCCATGGCCAAACTGATTGGCTGGGGACAGGGCGGCGTTGACCCCAAGATTATGGGCGTCGGGCCGGTCGTCGCTACCCGTCAGGCCATGTCCAAGGCCAATGTGACCATCGACGACATTGACCTCATCGAAGCCAACGAAGCGTTTGCGGCTCAGTCCATCGCCGTGGCGCGTGAACTGGGCTTTGACATGGCGAAAGTGAACGTCAACGGCGGCGCGATTTCTCTGGGCCACCCCGTCGGCGCGTCCGGAGCGCGTATCATTGTTACGCTCTTGCACGAAATGCAGAAGCGTCCGGAAGCCAAGAAGGGCCTTGCCACGCTGTGCATTGGCGGCGGTCAGGGTGTCGCCACGATTTTCGAAAAGTGCTGATTTCCGCTAAGGGCTGATTTTCCGCCGCTATGCGCAATAAATTAAGGGGCATTGCCTTCATCCTGTTCGGGTTTCTGCTGGTCTATACCATGCGTATCAGAACATTAAGAATACGCAAGGGGACGCCCGCTTCGCTTTCATCTACCAATGGAACCACTCAAACGGAGCCAGAGGGGGGCATATCATCTACGCGGAGAAAAAGGGAGACGCCGTTATCTTTGCGGATACTCAGATGAATCGCGGCTGGTCTAATAAGATTCACGATAACACGGCGAAAAGTCTCGCAACGCAACTGAATTTATGCGAGTTTGAACCGTATACGTTAAATCCGACGCGTTGTAAATTCTTAGATGGTTATGTCGTAAGGTTGGATACCGCGACTGACCTTGGATTTGACTACGCATTGTACGCCGCGCCTAAAAACGGCGATTCAACAAAGAACAGGAACTGAAAGGAGAGTAACCAATGAAATCTATCGCGGAACTGATGTTTCCACGCGGAATCGACGCGGTTCCTTCTGCCGTTTTGGAAGTAGGAACCGACGAGGAATCTGAAAAGGAAGCGTATGACTATCGCCTTTATTGCGTAACACGCGCAAAGCGCGGCGGTAAGTATGTGTATAACAAGTCCTATGCTGACCGTTTCGGAATCCCTTATCCGTTGCCGCCCCAAACGGTGGATGAAAACGGCTCTCCTGTTGACCCTGTAACCGACGAGGAGGAGAGAACAGCGGAACTTGTTCTCTTCTTCGATTCGGTTCTTGATGAGAGCGAACAACGGCAAGAATACAAGGAGGCGAAAGGCGTTGCGAGACCTGAAATCTGAGCTTCTTCTCAAAGCTCGAAAAGACGTTCACGGCGCGCCGCAGTCCATCGCCCCGTCTCCCAAATGGTGCGGGTCATGAACGTATGGAACCCGTGGGTGCCCGTCATAGGGGATTTCCTGTTGCCGGGGTGCAATGCCGCGGGGCTGTTGTTCGGCCTTCTGGGACTGATTTTCGCTTGCAGGCCGGACCAGTGAACCGGAAAAAGAACGGTTTCCGTAAATAAAAGCATGGACGATTCCGCCTGACGCGGGACCGTCCATGTTTTCACGTTTTCACGCTTTACCCCTGTTTTCCGGTTTTCGCGTTTTACTCCGCTGTTTTCCGGTTTTCGCGGTTCACTCCTCCGCGCCCTGAATGTCCAGCAGTTCTATGACATTCTGTCCGGCGGCGGTCAGGGCCATACTGCCCTTATGCGGACAGGCGTCATAGGCGGCGTAATCGAAATTGCTCAGGGGCAAATCAAAGTCCAGACGAATCAGGCCTTTGACCGCCAGCGCGGAGAGCAATTCGGGCCGCATAGATTCCTCTTCCAGACAAATCGGGCTTTCGGAATCGGCGCGGCGCGCTACGGGCCAGAATGGGATTTGCGCGAAACGTCCCAAAAGAACAATTTCCGCCTCCGTGAGTTCCAGAACGCCCGCGCCCGCGTTCCCGCCGCAGTTTCCGGCGCGTGTACAGTTTCCGCAGTTTCCAGCGCATGATGTTTTCGGATAATCCGGCATATTGGTCAAGTTCCCCGCCTTTTCATGATGATGACAGATTCCGTTTCGCGCACGGCGTCAGGGTAAAGTTTCCGGCGTACAGTGGTACGCGTACCAGTCTTTTGCGCTGTACGCGTCGGCAATGGCGAACCCGTTACGGCGCAGGGCGTCGGCGACTTCCGTTTCGCGTCCGGCGATAATGCCCGAACAGAGGAAATGACCGTCGGGGGCCAGCAGATTCGGGACAACCGGCGCGAGCGCGATTATCACGTCGGCGACAATGTTCGCAAGGATGATGTCGTAGCCGCCGCCTAAACGTCGCAATAAATCGGCGTCGGAGAGGATGTCGCCGCATAAAACCGTAAAGCGGTCGGGGCCGATTTGGTTCAGGGCGGCGTTCTCCACGGCGACGCGCTGACACATTTCGTCAATGTCAACCGCCGTCGCCGTCGCCGCGCCGAGATTCAGCGCCGCAATGGACAGTATCCCGCTCCCACAGCCTAAGTCGAGGACGCGTTCGCCGCCGCGGACGCGCTTTTCGAGTAACGTCAAGCATAATTGCGTGGTGGGATGTTCGCCCGTACCAAAGGACAGTCCCGGGTCGAGTACGACAGGGACGCGCCCGCGAATGTCGGCGGCTTCCCATTTGGGAACAATCAAAAGACGGTTTCCGACTTCCAGCGGCTTGTAGTAGTCTTTCCAGCCATATTCCCAATCGGAATTTTGCGTCCGTTCCACGCTCATGATAAGCGGGCCGCAGTCGTCGCGGGAATCTTTGAGTGCTTGCAGGGCGATACGGGCGTTTGCGAGCGCGGCGTAACCGTCGGTATTGTCGGGTAAATAGAACGTGACGCGGGAACGGCCCCGCATGGATTCCTCTAAGGATTCCTCCACGTAATCCCATGCGGCGCGGTTCTGTTCCAGAAACTCGTGAAACTCGGTCTCGTCCTCCACAGAAACGCTGTCAATGCCCAGCGCGGACAGCATAGCGGTGACGGCGTCCAATCCGGCGTGAACGGTGTCGATATGCGCGGTGAGCCATTGCGTGACGGATTCGCCGCTGTCCGGCGCTTGCGTGACGTTCGCGGCGTTATCGTGTTCTTGCGCGACGTTCGCGGCGTTATCGCTTTCTTGCGCGACGTTCGCGGCGTTACCGTTTTCTTGCGTGACGTTCGCGCCGTCTTGCGCGGCGTTATCGTTTTGTACGTTCCCGGACATCAGCGCGGCCTCCCGATAAAGAACAGCGTCAGCACGCCGCAGCCCGTGTGACTGCCGATAACCGGCCCGACATAACTGATAAAGATTTGTTTCGTCCCGAAACGGCGGCGCACTTCGTCGGCGAGAAACTCCGCGTCGTCGAGACAGTCGCCGTGCGTGATGAATACGGGGTCGTTGACGGCGTCGCGGGCCGTCGCCGCCATATGCTCAACCAACGCGGCAATCGCGGCCTTACGTCCCCGCGCCTTCTCCATGCTGACGAGTTTCCCGGCGTCGTCCACGTGCATGACGGGCTTGATGGAAAGCATACTCCCGAATATCGCCGTTGCCGCGCTGATACGTCCGCCGCGTTTGAGGTGATAGAGGTCGTCCACGGTG
>JAFSOM010000148.1 GCA_017447005.1 Oscillibacter sp. | reverse complement strand
CAGTTCCGCCATCGCGTCGCGGGCGGCGTAACGGTTGTAATTCGCTTCCAGCACGGCGGCGGAAGTCAAATGCAAGCCCGCCGCTTCCATTTCATTGAGCGCGCCCTGCGTTCTCAGTTCCGTGTGAACCAGTCCGCCCGTGCCGTGGAGCAAAATGTAGCTGACATCCGTCTTTCCGATAGAGTTGAAGTAGTCGCCAAGGAACTGCCCCTGATAGGACCCGGACAGACGCTCGTCGGACGCCACCGCCGCCACGTTTTCGTTGAGCAGACCGTAGTCGACGGGCACGCGGTTGATAAAGACCACTTTCATATCTCCGGCGGCCTCAATGCAGGACGCGGCGTCCTCGGCGGCGACCATGTTGATAAGCACGGCGTCGTTCCCGTGGCTTTTGGCGGCCTCAACGCAGTCACGAACCTTGACGGAATCTTCCCCGGCGTGAAGAATTTCCATGGCTACGTTATGATTGGCGGCGGCCTCAATGACGGCCTCTTCCAGCTTACTGAGGTACTCATCGCGCACGGAGACGACATAGGCCATACGGCGAACGCCGTCGGACGCGTCCGCATTAGCTTTCCCGCCGCAAGCCGCCAGCGACAGCAGACACAGCGCGGACAGACACAACGCCGCAAGTTTCCGGAACTTCATAAGCGCCCTCCTCATTTCCAAATGGTTTTCATGTGCACGTGCACATCTCCGCTCTTATGATACCATGGACGGGGACAGGAATGCAAGGCGAAATTTCCAAAGCCGCGCATTTTCTGACATTCGTCCAAAAGAAATTGAATATCCTTGTACGGATTGCACAAAGACGCCGGGGAGACTTTAGCGGGAAAGCGAAACGGGATAACATAACCCCTACGCTAACGGGAATCGGTACGGCGGATAAGGCGTCCGGCGCGGCGAATCAGTCCAGCGGGCGACCTGTGAAGTACGGCGAATCAGTCCAGCGGGCAGCCCGTAAAGTAGCGCGAATCAGTCCAGCGGGCGGCCCGTAAGGCAACGGCGAATCAGTCCAGCGGACGGCCCGTAAGGTAACGGCGCACGAGGTCAAAGGCGTGATTCCCGGCGAGATTTTGCAAGAGGTCGCGCCGACGTTTCCCGAGATTCAACGCCTTGCAGAACGTCCCGGCGGGGGTACATAAGCCGACGTACACGACGCCCACGTCAACGCCGCGCTCGTCGCGGTCAGGCCCCGCGACGCCCGTGACCGATACGCCCACCTGCGCGCCGGTCACGCGACATACGCCTTCCGCCATCGCCCGCGCCGTGGGTTCCGATACGGCCCCATGCGCGTCCAAAATCTCCGCCGGGACGCCGAGAATATCGGCTTTCAATTGCGTCCAGTAGCTCACGACGCCGCCGCGGTACACCGCCGAAACGCCCGGTATCGCCGTCAGACGCGCCGCGAGTTGTCCGCCCGTACAGCTTTCGGCGGTCGCCAAGGTCAAGCCGCGCTCCCGCAACGCCGTAACGCAAGCGTATTCGAGGCCTTTCACGTCCACGCCGTAGACAATATCGCCCAAGAACGCCGTGACATCCTTCACGACGGGCGCAAGCATGGCTTCGGCGGCCTCGACGCTGTCCGCTTTCGCCGTGGCGCGTAAGCGCACTTCGCTGGGTTTGGCGTAAGTCGCAAGCGTCGGATTCGTCATATCCCTCATGCGGTCAAGCAACAGCTCTTCCAGACGGCTTTCGCCCATGCCGAACGTCATAATGTCGTGGGAGACAATGACCTCTTTTGACAGCTTGCGCAAGTAGGGGATTGCGTGACGCTCCAGCATGGTACGCATTTCGAACGGCGGCCCGGGCAACATCAACGCGTGCACGCCGTCCGCCTCGAACGCGCAACCCGGCGCCGTGCCTACGGGGTTATCGAAAATCACGCAGTCTTTCGGCAACTCCGCCTGACGGATGTTGTTATCCGGCATGGACGTATGCAGACGGCTTTCGTAAACGGCGCGGATTTGCTCCACAATGTCCGGGTGCAGTACAAGCTCCCGCCCGAACGCCTTGCAGATGGTTTGCTTGGTGATGTCGTCGTAAGTGGGGCCAAGTCCGCCCGTGGTGATGATGATGTCGGCGCGGTTCCGGGCCAGTTCCACGGCCTCCCATATCCGCCCGGGATTGTCCCCTACGACCGTATGCCAGTAGACGTTAATCCCGAGACCCGATAACGCCTGTGAAATTTCCTGCGCGTTCGTGTTGGCGATGTTGCCTAACAGTAACTCCGTCCCGACCGCGATAATTTCCGCTGTGCGCGACATAAGTTTCCCTTCTTTCCGTTGTGATTTCCGTTTCCGGCTTTCCGCGCCGCTTACGGCTTGACCCATTGCCACGTGACGCCCGCGAACGCTTCCGCGCAGAGCGTTTCCACGTCTAACGCCGCCTCCGCCGCCTCGACTTCCGCCAGCGCCGGACGCGTCGCGGGATGTCGCGGCGTGAATACGGTACAGCAGTCCTCATAGGGCAGTATCGACGTATCGTAAGTTCCGATTTTGCGGGACATGTGGATAATGTCCACCTTGTCCATACCGATAAGCGGACGGAGTACGGGCGACGATACGACGCTTTCCGTCACGGCTAACGCCTTCATCGTCTGACTTGCCACCTGTCCGAGCGATTCGCCCGTGACAATCGCCGTCACGCCCGACTGTTTCGCCACGAGTTCCGACAGGCGCATCATAAACCGCCGCATAATCAGCGTAAAGTAGGCCTCCGGACAATGCCGCCGTATTTCCTCCTGAATGCGCGTGAACGGGACAATATGCAGTTTCATGCGTCCGCAAGAGGCCGTGAGGATTTGCGCCAGTTGCGCCACCTTTTCCTGCGCCTGCGGGGAGGTGTACGGCGGGGAGACGAAGTGAATCAGTTCCAGTTCGACGCCGCGCCGCGCAATCATCCACGACGCTACCGGGGAGTCCAGTCCGCCCGACAACAGCGACAAAGCGCGTCCGCCCGTACCGACAGGCAATCCGCCCGCGCCCAGTACGGACGGCGTATGGACATAGGCGGCCTTTTCGCGGATTTCCACGTAAACCGTCAAGTCCGGGTTTTTCATCTCCGCCCGGACATCCGGGAACGTCTCCGCAAGCCGTCCGCCGACTTCCTGACTGACCTGTATTGAGTTCAACGGATACTGTTTATCGGCGCGTTTCGTCTCGACTTTGAACGTCCGCGCCTTGGCGAACTCGTCGCGCAGATACGCCGCGGCGGCGCGGGTAATGGCGTCCGGTTCGCGTTCGCACGGTATCGCCCGCGCTACCCGCGCAATGCCGAATATCTTTTGCGCGGCGTCAAAAGCGGCGTCCATGTCGCATTCGTCATTCAGCGGCTCGACGTAAACCGTACTCTGCCGCAGATACGTTTGAAAGTTCCCGTAACGCCGCATACGTCTGCTTACGGTGGCGAGAAGTCTGTCCTCGAACGTGCGGCGGTTGAGGCCCTTTAAGACGACTTCCCCCAGTTTTAAGAGTAACGTTTCCTTGCGTTCCATAACATTCCTCCGTGACGCGTTTTCGCCCATTATAGCATACCGCGTCGGCGATTTCCACTCCCAAGCGCGGCGCGGACGTAAAATTATCGCGTATGCGTAAAGTTTTTTTGACAAGAAAAAAAGTTGCATAAAGTTCGCCCTCATCCGGCGCTG
>JAFSOM010000147.1 GCA_017447005.1 Oscillibacter sp. | reverse complement strand
GGGGGTTTTTTGGGGGGTCTTCGTAAAGTTTATGACGTTAGGAACAATACCCCCACCCGGCGCTACGCGCCACCCTCCCCCAACGGGGGAGGGCTTTAGGGTGCGCAACCGCTCAGGTAGAATGCTCTTTACGTTTCCGCGCAGGCGGAATTACTTCAACTCGACCTTGCCGCCGACTTCCTCAATCTTCTTCTTGAGTTCCTCGGCCTCATCCTTGCCCAGACCCTCTTTGAGGGTGGACGGATTCTCTTCCACGGTCTTCTTGGCTTCCGCGAGGCCCTGTCCGGTGATTTCGCGGACGACCTTGATGACCTTAATCTTAGACGCGGCGTCGAATCCGGTCAGAACCACGTCGAACGAGGTCTTCTCCTCCACGACGGGCGCGGCGGCGGCGGCGGGGGCGGCCATAGCCGCGGCGGATACGCCGAACTCTTCCTCAAGGGCGTGCACGAGTTCGCTCAGTTCCAGAACCTTCAGCTCTTTAATCTCATTCAGCAGAGCGGTGACTTTCTCAGACATGGGTTTTTACCTCCTAAACAGGTGATAGTAGTATGGTAGGGAATCGCCGTTACCCGGCGGTACGCTTGATTCCGCGGTACGCCGTTATCCGGCGGCGCGGGTGATTTTGCGGTACGCCGTTATTCGGCGGCGGGAGCGGCTTCTTCGGCGGGAGCTTCCATTTTCTCGGCGATTTGTTTCAGCACGACGGCCAAGCCCGTAATCGGGGCCAGCATGGTTCCCAGAACCTGCGCCTGCAGTACCGGGAGCGCCGGAATCGCGGCGAGCGCGTTGATGGTATCCAAATCGACCGCTTTGCCGTCCATGAATCCGCCCTTAATCTCAAACTTATCGTTAAGTTTCTTGGCGTAATCGGCCATGATACGGGCAGGGGCTACGGGGTCGTCGGCGCTGATGGCAAGCGATGTCGTGCCGTTCAGATGGGAATCAAGGTCTTTCAGGCCGGTATTGTCGAACGCGAACCGCAGGAGCGTGTTCTTGACGACGGCGTAATCGACCTGATTTTCGCGGCATTCCTTGCGGAGCGCGGTATCCTCGGCGACGGTAATGCCTCGATAGTCCACGATAACCCCGGCGGCGGCGTTGCGGATTTTGTCCGTCAACTGTTCGACCACGGCTTTTTTCTCGGCGAGGACTTTTGCGTTGGGCATTCTGTTTTCACCTCCATAAAGTTTCAATGCGCGTTCGCGCACGGACGGAAAAAGCGCCCGGGGACGCAAAGACCCGGACGCAATCGAACACAAACGCGCACAGTCACGCGTCGGAATTGCAATGCCGTCCTCGGCGGGGCTTACGGTTCTTACGGTCAAACCTGCCTGCTGTCTTTGGAACGCGAAGCGTATTATACAACGGCTTGCGCAGGATGTCAATACCGAATTATAAATGTCGGTGTCAAGTTTTTGTAGGACTTTTGGGTCAGAAGGGACGGAGGGCATTGAAAAGGGGCGTCACTTTGCCGGAACGGGCAGGAATAGAGACGGCCTGAGCGGGGTCGGGCAGGCCGAGAGAAAAAGGAACGGCTTTTCGTTTTTTGGACTTTCGCGTTTTTTGCGCTGGCTTTGAGAATCTCCGCGGAAAGAGAGGCCAAACGCTCCTTATCCCCGTCCCGTAAAGCGGAGAACAACAGTTCCTCGTATTTTTTGGCGGACTTTTGTCCCCCTTCCCTTTCAGGGACGGGGGAACGGAATCCGAAAGGGCGATAATAAAGACAAATTTCGCTTGGAAAGGCTCTCAGAATTTGTTTTTCAGAGATTTCACGCATATGGGAGCGTTCCCCCGCCCCTGAAAGGGGAGGGGGTTTTACGGCGAATGCTCGCTTTCCTCTCATCCGTCGCGCCGTCCGGGAAAGTCACGCCGACGCCGTCGGGCGAATAGACTGGAAATAAATGAGGAGGAGAGGCAATGGAAACTGGAACGGGAGACCCGCGCCGGGTCTGGAAACGCGTCGCGCCGACGTTGGAGCCGTGGCCGGGCGCGGACGCCGTGGGAAAAGCCCTGCGCGACGGCGCCAAAGCCGACGGCGTCATCTTGGCGTCGGAGGCGGTATCGAAAGAGGGCGGAAGCGGAACGGGGGCGCAAAGTTTGAGCGCGGCGAAGGCGGCGCGGGATATGCGTATGACCGCGACGGCGGGAAGTCCCGGCGCCGTGCGGACGCCGCAAGCGCTTTCCGCCATGCGAAACGCGTCGCAAGAGCTTTCCCACGTGCGGACGCCGCAAGAGCTTGAACCCGTGAGAAACGCGTCGCAAGAGCTTTCCGCCATGGGAACGCCGGAGGAGACGTTCGGCGCGGATTTGCCGGGCGCGGAGCCTGACCCGTGCTGTATGGGTACGGAGGCCGAAGCGGACGCGGCGGTTTTGGCGGGGTTCGCCGAGGACGAGTACGCGGAGCGTCGACAGATACAGGCCTTGGCGCGTCAGGCCCCCGTATGGGCGCGGCAAACCCTGCTGACGCTCTCCGCGCACGCCGCGGCCCGGGCGAAGAGGTCAACCGCCGCCTACTATCTGATTATGGGGGAACAACTGCTCCCGCCGATTTATGCGGAGAGAATCTACGTCGGAAAGTGGCTTCCCGCGTTGCGCGAACGCTATCACAGCGCGGCGTGTACGGCGATGAACTACGAACGCGCCGCCGACGGTACGCCCGACCCCTGTCTGAACGCGTTATTCCGCGAACTGAGCGCCGACGCGTTTACATGCGCCGCCGCCGTCATGCGTCTGCTCGAACGCGCTTTGACCTAAGACGCGACGTAACATAGCGAAACGCCGCGCAACCACGGCATAAGGCATAAGAAAACGCCGCTTCCGGCCCTGAAAACCGGAAACGGCGTCGTTTGTTACGCGCTGATTCGGAAACTCCGCGCTGATTCGGCGACCTTCACCAGAGATTAGGCGCCCTTCACCAGAGAGGCGATTTCCGCCGCGAAGTTTTCCTCTTTCTTCTCAATGCCCTCGCCCTTCTCGAAGCGTACCGCGTTCTTGAAGGTGATTTCTCCGCCAAGGGCTTTCGCGGCGTCGGCCAGATACTTTCCGACCGTCGTGGTATTGTCCTTCACGAACTCCTGTTGCAACAGGCAGTTTTCCGCGTAGAACTTGTTCATCTTGCCCATGACGATTTTTTCCTTGACCTGCGCGGGCTTACCGGCCATTTTCGGGTCATTGTCCATCTGGGCCAGCATGATTTTCTTCTCTTCCGCCAGTACGTCGTCGGACACCTGCGACTTGTCCCAGAAGCGCGGATTGAGCGCGGCAATCTGCATAGCGACATCCTTACCCGCGGTCACGACGGCGTCGGCGGGGAGGGACGTTTCGAGATTGACGAGCACGCCGATTTTGCCGCCCGCGTGGACATAGGCCACGGATACGCCGTCGGCGAAACGGGCGAAACGCCGTACCTTGATATTCTCGCCGATAACGAGAACCATTTCCTGTTGCTGTTGCAGTACGGTCAGGTCAGAGCCGTTGTACTTGGCGGCCATGAGCGCGTCGAGGTCGGCGGGATTCTCCTTTGCCACGGTAGCCGCCACGCCCTTGACGAAATCCACGAACTTTTCATTCTTGCCGACGAAATCGGTCTCGGCGTTGACTTCCACGACTACGCCCACGCCGTCGATAACCGCCGCGTAAGCCATGCCTTCGGCGGCAATGCGTCCGGCCTTTTTCGCCGACGCCACCATGCCCTTTTCGCGGAGCCACTCCACCGCCTTATCCAT